>CACYCN010000324.1 GCA_902772895.1 uncultured Ruminococcus sp. | reverse complement strand
CAGGCTTTAGCGCTTGGCTATACAAGACCTGTTGTCACCGTGCAGGAATTACTCAGGAACGGGGATACAGGGCTGGGTACGTTCGAGCATGTAGACGGAGAAATGATCGTGGTAGACGGGGTGTGCTATCAGGCCAGACAAGACGGAAGTGTAGTCCGCACCAACGAAGATGCAGGCGTGCCCTTTGCTGTTTCAGGCTTTGTAAAGGACGGAAGAAGATTTGCATTAGATGCATTACCGGATATTGAAGCCATAAAACAGGAATTGACCTTGAGAATAGAAGAAGATTCCGGTCTGAACAGTATTCACATTGCGCGGATAGACGGATGGTATGACGCAGTACACGCCCGCGCAGGAGCGCCGTACCGCTCACAGCACGTTACTTTGAAGAATATCCTCTCAAAAACACAGAAGGATTTTAGCTTTGAACGGCTGAACGGAACGCTGGTATGCGTGTATTATCCCGATTATATGGACGGCATAAACGCTGCGGGATGGCATCTGCATTTTATCTCGCAGGACAGGAAATTCGGCGGTCATGTATTCGGGGCATCGCTGAAGTCAGGAGAATGTCTGCTGCAAAAAATGGACAGGATCGAAATACAATTACCCCGGGAAGCGGCATTTGATACATACTCTCTGAAAAACGCTTCACGGGATGAGATTGCGGAAGTGGAGCAAGGAAAAGGGTGATCGTCCCTGGAATCCGTTTGGATGTCATTGACCGGGAGCGTTCTGATACAAAGGCGTTTTTTGACCGGGGCAGCATCCGGCGCCGTCGGTACACGTTTTATTCCGGCCTCATAGGGCAAGTCCCTTCAACAAGTCGGCAAACGGCGGTCTTTTTTTAGTATCTGCCATAACGATTTTCCATTACGATAAGAGTGTCCCCATGATATGATCCTGTTTTCGATCATCTTATCTGACAGGGGTTACCGGAATGGAACTACCTGAAATCAAAAATAACAGTGACAACTTCTTGTGTTTGTTATATTTCTCAGTTATTTCATGACGTTCTTCTGATGTCAGACATTGATATTTCTTGTATTCTGAGTAACCATATACAGTGTCCATAGTGATGATCCTTTCGAATTGGTGTTGTGGTCAACGCAATTCTACTACAGAATCATCACTGTGGATCCTTTTTTGTCTTTTACGATGATAAGTCACCGATAAGAAATCAAAGAAGACAAAAAGAACTGCGAAGCGGGAGCATAAAGCTCCTGCCTCGCAGTGGGGTCAGTCAGTTATGATAGGGAGAATCGGGCATCAGTTCACAACCGGATTATCCTCGCCCATTTTTACCGTAATGTCCTTATAGATATTCTTGACCGTACCCTTAGCATCCCTGACGGTCATTCTGATCTTATAAGTACCCGGTTCGGTAATCTCAAAGCGTGCGGCTTCGCTTTCTGAAAAAGCACGTTTTTCAACGTATTCGCCGTTTACCTTCAGTGCGACCGAATACTGATATCCGCCATAACCGCCGGTAGCGGCGAAGTGTACGGCGACCTGTGCCGGAGTCACCGTCAGATGGGTACTTTCCGGTTCGGAAAGATTGACAAGAGGCTGGGGAGACACCCATACATTCTTATAAATATTCTTTATGGTATTATGGCTGTCCTTAACGCTGATCTTCAGCTTATAGCTTCCGTAAGTTTCGGGCGTAAAGCTCATTGTCCCGCACTCCGCAAAGTCGGATACCTGAGTATAATCGGTCTGTGAAGCGGTTCTGTAAGCAAGGGCGAAGGTGTAGCCGGGATAGCCGCCTACGGCGGAGCAGTTCACGGTAATTGTTTCGCCGAGAACGATTTTTTGAGTATCAAGTGTACAGGTATTGGTAAGACCCGTCATGACCGTCTTATAAAGGTTCTTTTCGGCACCGTTGGGAGCCTTGACGGACATTTTAAGAAGATACTTGCCTGCTTTTTCGGGATTGAATTCCATTTTCGTGTAATCTCCGAAATCGCATACCTGATGATACTCACCGGAGTCCTCCGAGTAATCCTTGTAAGCAAGAGCGTATTGATAGTTCCGGTCATTGACATCGGTAATGCCGCCTTCCGCGTCACAGATGACCGTAAACGGCTGACCGAAGGGCATGACAGTCTTTTCCACATTACACTTACAGGTCAGTTTCTGTGTCTTGACGCTAAAATACTTATAGATACTCTTTACGGTTCCCAATTCGTCTTTGACAGATATTTTCAGCCAGAGATTGCCTGTTTGCTGGGAATTAACGATAATTGAGTTGTAGTCGGAGTAGTCCGCATAGGTAGAATAAGGATCATTCTTTTCGGTCTTATAGGAAACAGCGTACAGATAGGGAGCCTTACCGCCGGATGCGGAACAGTCAATAACGATATCCTCACCGACAAAGGTATTCTTGTCATAGCCCGGGATCGCGCATTTGTTTTCGAGTTTGTTGTAAACGGTAACACTGAGACTTTTTTCAGCCGTCTGCCCACTACTGTCTGTTATGACGACCTTAAAGGAGAGCGTTCCGTCTGACTGGGGATAGAAAACCTGATCGGTGGGGTTTTGTAAGTTTAATACAAACGGAGAATATTCATTGTTGTCATACCTGTAATAGACGGAGCAGCTAAATCCGTTCTGGGCGCCGCCTTCGCAATCAAAAATCAAACGGATGGGTTCATCGGTATAGAAGTATGTTTGATTGCCTTCGATATAGCTTTTGTTTACAAGTGCCTCATTAACGATGATCGATATCTCTTTTTCGGCCTCTCCGGAGAAGATAGCATATTCATCTCTGACGACGACCTTAAAAGTGAGCGTTCCGGGGATATCGGTATCAAACCCGATCGTTCTGAAGCCGTCTCCGCTGTCGTAACGATAATAATCGCCGTCATCATACTTATAGTACACGTCATAAGAATACGGCTCATAGCCGCCTTCTGCGGAAATCACAAGTTCCAGCCGGTCGCCAACGGTACATTGTTGTAGATCGCCGTCAATGTGGCTGGTATTGGTGACAGTATTATGGATTTCCACATCAAATGACGTTTCTGCGCTGTTACCGTCGCTGTCAAAAACCGTGACGGTAAAGGTATAGAAGCCTGCTTCCGTCGGATCGAAGAATATCTCGTTCTGGGTAACCTTTTCGCATAAGGTCTCAGTATACTCGGTTTCACCGGTAAAGGACACCGAAGCCGAATAGGTATATCCGCCGCTTCCGCCCAAAGCACCGAATACGATCTCCAATTGGTCGATACCGACATACCATTGATTGATCCCGCCAGCTATATAGCTTTCATTTGTAAGCTGCACACCAACATTAACCGTATGGGTTATTTCATCGGTCCTGTTGGAATCAGATACCGTTACCTTGAAATCATACTTTCCGGGCTGCATGAAATAGAACGTATCTGACCAGGTATCTCCGCTCATCGTATCTGAGTCGATCCACTCGCCGTCGTCGATACGGTAATAAAGATAATAAAGATAAGAGCCTACACCGCCGGAGGCAGAACATGTGAATGTGATTCCATCACCCGTAAGGTAAGGTCCTTCGCTGATATCAAAGGTCAGTTCAACCTTGTCATGGATAGTGAAATACAGTGTTTTATCTTTGGTTTGCACTCCGTCTTTCGCAGTGATAAGCACAGAGGCATTACCGCTCTGGTCGGGTGTGAACTGAACGGATTCGTCGCTCGTATCAGAAGCCACCTGAACGGTTTCGCCGTTTTTATAAGTGCAGAAAACGTCATAAGTATAACTGCCCTTGCCGCCTGTTGCGCCAAGGCTGAACTCAACAGGCGAATCCACATAGCAGGATTGTGTTACACGTTCGCTGGTGTTAATAAGCGTTTTATAAACAGTGACATTTTTTGTTATCGTTACAGTATCATCGCCGTCATTAACGGTTATGTTCAGTTCCAGATTTCCGTTTTTCGGAGTCTTGAACGTAACAGAAGCGTCGGTCGTGTCTAATATAATGGGATACAGCGATCCATTGTCGTATCTGTATCTGACATCAAAGGTATATTGACCGGTACCGCCCGTTGCCGAAAGATTAATGATAATATCATCGCCTGAGCGGCATTCTGTACAGCTGACGGTAGAATGATTATGAAGCGCCGGATCATCTATGACCTGGAGTACCAAATAACTCTTTGAACACAGACCTTTTTCGTCCTCCACATAGCTTTCGAACACATACTCTCCTGCAGAAGGCGGTATATAGTTGAAATCCTGTGGATTATCTAAAGTATGTGACTCCATCTCCGTTTCGCCCTGTGTGATACGGAGCGAAAATTTTTGATCGGAATGACCGCAGTCAGCCGTTTCAACGACACTGACCGACTGACCGAGATCGATCGTATCACTGCTGAGCCGGGTGGTATTGACAAGCATCTCATGCTCGGGGACATAATCCTCAAGAGTCAGTTTACTCGTAAAGAGTCTGGGTTTATTGTCTATCTCCAATCGGGGGGCTCCGTCAGGAGGATAGGCTTCTCCGCTGTTGCCGTAGAAGACAATCTGGCTGTTTGCGTAAGTTGTCGGAACACTCATAAAATAATAAGGCGTGTCGTCATCCTTTTCCAGTTCCTGACGTGTTGAATTTTCGTATGATTTATGGCGTGCATTTTCTGTTTATTTGATTCTGATACAAAGCATAGTCATATCATCAAACTGAGGCGCTTCTCCTACAAAACGGTCAACGGCGCCGCGTACCTCAGAGATCACGTCTTTGGGACTGTGATCGGCGGCATGGTTCAGCGCTGCAAGCAGCCTTTCGGATTTGAATAGCTCATTGTCGGCGTTTGTGGCTTCGTCTATGCCGTCGGTATAGACGAATAACGTACCTCCTTTTGGCAGGGATATCTCATAATCCTTATAGGTCATATGATCGAATACGCCGAGAGCCGCGCCGTGCTTATCCTTCAGAAGCTGATAGTTCTTTCCCGGCTGTCTGATCACAGGATATTCATGGCCGGCATTGGCGGCAGTCAGTTTCCCGCTGCTGATCTCGAGGATCCCGAGCCAGACGGTGACGAACATCATATTGGTATTGTCTTCACAAAGGGCATGGTTGGCTTTCCTGAGAATCTGCCCGGGAGTTCCGCCTGAAAGAGCGTTTTCTTTGATGATCAGTTTTGACTTCATCATAAACAGAGCCGCAGGGATCCCCTTGCCGGAAACGTCCGCAATTACCAGACACAGATGGTCGTCATCTGTCATAAAGAAATCATAAAAATCGCCGCCAACCTCTTTGGCAGGCGTCATAGAGGCAAAAAGTTCAAATCCGCTATGTTTCGGGAAGTTGGTCGGGAGCATATCAAGCTGTATCTTTGCGGCAAGTTCAAACTCGGCTGCCACTCTTTCTTTTTCAGCCGTCAGGCGCAGGTTCTCGGAAATATAGCTGTCAAGTTCTCCTGCCATTTCCGAAAAACTGTCCGCAAGGACTCCCACCTCATTGCGTGACTTGATCCTTTGCATCTCACCGATGGTTTTTTTGCTGTCTTTATCCGTTTTATAGGAAAGAACAACCCTCTTTACCGCCGTGATCGGTCTGACTGCCTTTCTGTAAATAAACAGCATCAACAAAATGTCCGTAATCAAAAGAGCGATCACTCCGGTGAGCAGCATCATCCGGATCGTTTCATACTGCATTGAGTAAAAGTCCGTACAGTTATACCTGAGAATAAGCGCCGCTCTCGCTTTGCCGTTTTCAAAGATCGGTGAATAGCTGTTCAGGATCATCTCGTCTCCCTGCGTGATCTCATAGACTGTTTCACCGAAGATGCTGTCCGTTCCGTTTTTGAAAGCTTCCTGTATCACATGACTGTCCCGTACCTCTTGGGCGATCCTGTCATTTTCTGTATCAAAATAGAGATACCCAAAATCATCCTCACTGACATCGATCAGGTATATTTCATCATAGTTTGCATCACGTAACTGATAGTTGATCAGCCGGTTGGTCTCTCTCAGATATAAATACCCCAGGGCTTTTTGTTGATCGGACGATAATATCCGATTGATCTCTTCCGGGGTCTCATACTTTTGTGATCCCATGTTGATCGTGTAAATAGCGGTATAGGCCAGTTTCTGCTCCTGATTATCATAGTTTATCAGATAATCATAGTCGATCTCATGGTTTCTCAGATAATCGAGAAACCACACAAACAGATAAGGCTCTCCTGTCACATCCATGATCGAATCGGCATTCCGGGCAAGATTTCCGGTCTTTGAATGGTAATAATATTCATTGGATTTACGGATCGTGAAAATACTGATAGCCGCCATGGATATGATAAACAGAACCAAAGTCACAATACTGACCTGAAACAGCAGTTTATGATTTTTCTTTTTTATTTTTTGCCGCGAATTATTCATTACGAATCATCCTGTTCCATCTCAAAAGCATCTGCCAGACCGGTGACTTCAAGCACTTCCATTACATCATTGCCCGGGTTGCGGAGCAATACGCCCCCACGATCCTGCATGGCGCGATAGGCGCCTAAAAAAACCCGGATCCCTGCGCTGGAAATATAGTCAAGCGCACTGAGATCGAAAATGAGCTTTTCCGCATGATCCAGTTCCTCTTCCAGTCTTTCTTCCAGATCGGAAGAGGTAAGCGTATCCAGTCTGCCGGAAATCGCAACCGTAAGCTTACCATTATGATTTGTCACACTGATATCCATAGTAATAACCTCCGCCAATGTTTGTTTTATCAATTATGATGTCTGATCCAGTCTTTGTCTCTCAACAAGCTCCGCAAAATAACCGTTCAAAGCAATAAGCTCTTCATAGCTTCCTTCCTCAATGATTCTGCCGCCGTCAAGGACAAGGATCCTGTCACAGTGACGTATCGTGGAAAGCCTGTGCGCAATGACAATGCGGGTACAACCCATCCTGTCAAGGGCTTCGCTGACTTGTTTCTGTGTCTTGTTGTCAAGAGCCGATGTTGCTTCGTCAAACATCAGGATCTTCGGTCTGGGAGCAACCGCTCTTGCTATCATCAGTCTTTGCTTCTGTCCGCCTGAGATACCGCCGTGTCTCTCGGATATCATGGTCTGCATTCCCATCGGCATGGCTCTGATATCATCTGCGATTCCCGCAATTTCAGCCGCCTCCCAGGCGTCATCCATTGTCAGATGAGGAGCGGAGATCACGATATTCGAGTAAATATCCCCCTGCAGCAGACCGCCGCCCTGTATGACAGTGCCGATCTTTCGCCGCACGGAACCAAGATCCAGTCGGTTCAGATCTTTTCCGTCATAATATACGGCGCCCTTTTCGGGCTTTTCAAATCCCAGAAGAAGCCGGAGAAGAGTGGATTTTCCACAGCCTGTCTTTCCCACGATGGCAATATAGTCGCCGCTCTTTATTTTCAGTGAGAGATTATTGATAATATAGGGCGAATTTTCATCGTACCGGAAATAGATATTGTTCAGCTCAATGCTTCCCGAAAGCCTTGTCATCATCTCTTTGTGATCGGCGGTTTCGGTTTCGGTTTTCAGGAAGGGTTCCGCCATTTCAAGCAGCGGTTTTATCCGTCCGAAGGAAAGCGCCATACCCGAAACGGATGTAAACGCTCCCATGACAGCGCCGTAGGCCGCCGTAAAGGCAAAATAATTTGACTGATCGATCCCGTTGGAAACGGCAAGATAATACAGAACAATATTGGAAACCAGTGAAATCGCTGTGGAAATAACCGTATTGACCCTGATAAACAGGGGCGGGGCATAGGTCAGTTCCTCTGAATCGGAATACTGATTCAGCCAGCGGGCAAAAAATCTCTTTTCAGAGCCGGAAAGTTTGATTTTCTGTATGCCGCTGATCATCGCATAGCCCAGACCCGATTCCTTTGCGCGAAGTTCCATTTGTTTTTTGCTGATCCTGAGCTGTACTGCCGATGAAATCACACTGAACCCTACCGTTACCAGAATGATCATCAGGGACGGTACCACCAGTCCGGGAGCAAAGCTGAAGATCTGGAAAATATACAGAAGGGAAGCAAGGGAAGTAAGACTTGTTCCCAGTATCGTTGACATCAGAATGGAGCATAGCCGGCTTACCGACTGGGAACGGTTTGTCAGTTCGCCGGGGCTGTATCGTCGGAAAAAGTTTGTCGGCAGACTCAGCACTCTCATCATTAACGCCGACTGTACCCCTAAAGAAATCTTTGTCTGAACTCTGTTGTTCAGCAGCTGGCTGACGGTAGAGAAAAGCTGTGAAGAAACGGTCGTGCAAAATAAAAACACGGCGGTGGAAATCAGCAGTACAACGCTTCCGCTTTGCAGGACAGGACCGGTCAAAGCCTTTGTAATACGCGGCAAAAGCATGCCTACTCCTGTAACGGTAAAGGTGGCAAGTAATATCAGAATGATATCGCTGAGCGTGACACACTCCTTCATATAATGGATCAGATCGGGGATCCCCAGCTTTTTCT
>CACYCN010000323.1 GCA_902772895.1 uncultured Ruminococcus sp. | reverse complement strand
TATCTGTGCGACAAGGCAAATGCCACACTCAAGAACTGTACCATCCGTTCCTGTCGTGCGTATGATTACGGCGGAGGTATCTATCTGGAAGACGATAACAACCGCCTGAACTGCGAAAATGTCAAAATGCTTTCCTGTACCGTTGACGATAATCAGGGCGGCGGCTTCTATCAGAACAAAGGCGAGACCCACTGGGTCGGCGGCAGCATCAAAGACTGTCGTGCCGGAAAAGACAACGGCGGCGCCGTCTATCAGAACAATGGCAAGGTTTATATAGAAAACGTTGATTTTATCCATAATTACTCTGAGGATTACGGCGGTGCGATCTGCTGTAATTCTTACGACGGTCTGTGGCTGATCGGCTGCACGCTGCAGCAAAACCATGCCGACTACGGCGGCGCGATCTATATGAACCAAAAGAACCTCTATTTATCGGACTGTTCCGTGATCTCCAACGCCGCAGTCAAAGAAGGCGGCGGTATCTATGTTGCCCGCTCATGCACGATCGCCATCGCCGGAGTCACGGTGATTCGAAGCAACGAAGGAGAGGGTTCTATGGATAATCTGGT
This sequence comes from uncultured Ruminococcus sp., assembly GCA_902772895.1. Taxonomy (GTDB): domain Bacteria; phylum Bacillota; class Clostridia; order Oscillospirales; family Acutalibacteraceae; genus UBA1213. The sequence continues at coordinate 3,276 of CACYCN010000323.1, read as the reverse complement.
ACTCGGCAGAAACGCGCTGATTAATAATCACGGTCTGAACCCCGGTTCGGAGATACACTTGCGCAGTACCTACGACGGAGCAGTAATGCTCGGCGGCAACCTTATGAGCGAATATCAGATGAATCAATACTTCCTTTCCGACTACGGCAAACTGGAGCTGACCGATCCGCAGATCGTAGATACCAGTCTGCGGGCATTTCCTTCGGATATTACAATCCGACCTCCATGCACGTCCCGCTCTATACCAACTATGAGGCAAGACAGTATTCAGATCTCAGCTGGATTACCGCTCAGGAAACAGAGGTACTTCCGCACTATCTCATGACATCCGGTCCACGGCAGGGGATTCTTCCGCTGAAAGAGGGAGACATCGCTTTCCGCACACAGCAGAACCCGGGGCAGATGGAAGGGTTTGTGCCGTTGTGCGACCTGTTTCTGAATAAGACAAAAACCGAGATCGGCGATGACGCTTATAACAAGCTCTCTGAGGAAGAGAAACTGAATACAGCCGACTTCCAGCAGATCATCCTGGAAAGTTCCGGCCCTGCGGTCATGATGATTAAGCAGGCGCTGGCTCTGCCAACCGACACTGCCGAGACATCATGGCTTGAGCGTTTGGACGATCTGACCGGTGAGGATCTGGTGGATCACATTGAGGAATTCGTGCCGAATGCTAAAGGACAGGATCTTGCGCCGTCTGCCGCTCTGAACCTTCTTGCGTCGCACTTCGAGGACTACTCTAAGAAGCTCGCCTCCCAATGGAAAACGATCCATGACGATATCGTCTGGTTCGAAGTTCGAACAGTACTGCGACAATAACGAGCTTTGGAGCGATAAAGACAGCGGCGAGATTGACGCCGCAAAGCTGGATGAATACTTCAACGCTTTGAAAGAACAGGACGAGAATAGTTATAAGAATGAAAGGGACCGTTTTTACAGAATTTTTATGATGTATCTCAAGCTGAAGGATGTCGCTTATTCCGGAGAATGGGGCAACCCGATCCTCGCAGATTCACTGGTTATCCAGAAGGGCAGCGCCGAGACTCCCGCAAACTGTAACGGCTTTCTTCATATGTTCGAAGGCAGCAGCGCGGTAAAGATCGATGACACAAGATTTTGCTATCGTGACGATAACAACGGTCTGTATCTCTTCTGGAAGGGTGACGAAACGGCGTTCACGGAAGCTGCGAAAACAGCGTCCGCTTTCAATGCGGGCTACCTTGCCCTCATCGGTATCGGCGGACTGGCACTCGGTATCCTTGGTACCACGCTGGTATTGCTCCCGAAAAAGAAGAAGAACAAAAATAAAGCGGCATAAGTTCACAATCTGGCAGGGCGGATCAGTTCCGCCCTCTCACACCACCGTACCTGCTTTGTCATGTTTATATTGCAGGAGCCGATCCATGTGGTGTTGTGTGATGCGGCAGGATGCAGTAAGGCACGAAGCCCTGAAAAAGCTTCGTGCCTTGTTTTGCGCCGGAAAGGCGGCTGATTATTTGAGACTTTCGACAGCTGACAGCAGTTCGTCAACTTTATTGGTTTCTTCCCAGGCAACATGGAGATCTTCACGACCCATATGACCATAAGCGGCAAGGTTGCGATAGATGGGAGCATTCAGCCGCAGATTTTTGATAATGGCGGCAGGACGCAGATCAAATACCTGATTGACTGCCTGAGCGAGAACATCATCAGCCACCGTTCCGGTACCGAAGGTATCGATCATGACAGAGACGGGTCTTGCCACGCCGATCGCATAGGAAAGCTGCAGTTCACACTTCCGTGCTAATTTGGCGGCAACGATATTTTTAGCGACATGGCGGGCGGCATAAGCGGCGCTGCGGTCAACCTTTGTGGGGTCCTTACCGGAGAAAGCGCCGCCGCCGTGACGGGAATAACCGCCGTAGGTATCGACGATAATTTTGCGTCCGGTCAGTCCGGTATCACCGGCAGGTCCGCCGATGACGAAACGTCCGGTAGGATTTACGAGAATACGGGTATTTTCGTCAAGATACTGTTCCGGGATGACCGGAGCGATGACATATTGACTCAGATCATTGCGGATCCTGGCAATCTCGACATTTTCGTCATGCTGGGTAGAGATCAGGATGGTATCGATACGGACCGGACGGTTCTGTTCATCGTATTCTACCGTAACCTGTGTTTTACCGTCGGGACGGAGATAGGACAGCACATTTTTCTTTCTGACCTCTGTCAGTTTTTTGGCAAGCTTATGCGCCAGGGAGATCGGCAGCGGCATCAGTTCCGGTGTTTCGTCGCAGGCGAAGCCGAACATAATGCCCTGATCGCCGGCGCCGGTTTTATTCAGGAAATCGCTTTCACCGTCACGGTATTCCGAAGAAGCGTTCACGCCCTGAGAAATATCCGGAGACTGCGCATTGATCGTAGAGATTACCGCGCAGGAACTGCCGTGAAAGCAGCTGTCCTTGCCGGTATAGCCGATTCCGTTGACGACGTCTCTGACGATAGCGTCCACATTGATGTTGGCGGTAGTGGTGATTTCGCCCATGACATGAATCAGACCGGTTGCGGCGGTTACTTCGCAGGCTACATGAGCGTCATTGTCCTGCGCTAAAATTTCATCAAGAACTGCGTCCGAGATCTGGTCGCACATTTTGTCGGGATGTCCCTCTGTTACGGATTCAGAGGTGAATAAATAGTGAGCCATTTTCATTTTCCTCTCTTTTCATTATTCCACGCTCAGACGAAGCAACAAAAAAACCGTCCGGTATTACCGAACGGTCAAGCATCAACTCATCTTTCGGTTACACCGCAGGATTTGGCACCTTACCGTTTTACGGCAGGTTGTCGGACGTCACAGGGCCTGTTCCCTCAGTCACTCCGGATAAGCGTTTATTCAATTACGCATATGATTATAGCATTCTTTTGACTGTCTGTCAATGCTTCATTTCGCAATTTTTCGGCATTTTTCGGCTTTTGAGGCTATCCGGGGGGAGAACCTTCCGGTGGAGAGAGGATTCTTCCCCCAACGCCTTTTTTCAAACTTTCCGCTATTTCTGAGCGTTAGTGTGCGGTTATCCTGCCGCAGCTGACAGGTAAAAGGGGGTATCCGGTCAAAGAACCTTTATGATTTTCCGGAATGGGAGTTCTGTGCGGCAGGGTGTTCAGACTTCGGCGCCGGAAGCTGACCGGCGGATTGTTGGATGGCGGGATTGGTTACCTGACCGTACTGTACTGCCTGTTGCTTGCCGGTTGCAATAACATAACCCTGGGGAACGGACTGTTGGGGAGCGGTCT
>CACYCN010000322.1 GCA_902772895.1 uncultured Ruminococcus sp. | reverse complement strand
TGACCGTACCATCCTCCAGTATGCTACCGAGCTCTGGAAAGTAAAATAATCAGAGGTTAGTCCTCGGTTATTCTTCCCCATGAAATAATAGAAAAGGCGTATCGTCTCTGCCCGGGACGATACGCCTTTTGTCATCAAATAAGAAACAGACAGTAAAGCCGATAGGATAAAAAAACAGGGGGCTTTTTTCAAAAGCCCCCTGATAATGATGATCAGAATCTGGTGCCGCAAACACCGCAGAAAGTGGAACCCGCAGGATTCAGCTGACCGCATTTCGGACAAGGTACTGTTTTGGCGGCTGAAACCACACCGGAAATCTGCTTGCCGCATTTCATACAGATATTGGAATTGGCAGGATTGGTTGTTCCGCAGGAAGGACAGATGACGGGAGTCTTAGCAACAGGAGAAAGCGGTTTGATCGCGGAACCCGGTGCTACGGGAGCAGCAGGAATCGGCGCTGATGCCGCAGGGACTTTGCCGGAAGTCATGAAGGTGTAGAGATTCCGGGACATATCGGTTGTGTTCTGTACCAGTTCGCCGAATGCGACGATGAACAAAGAAAAAATGTAGGCGAAAAACAGCAGAGCGCTGAATCCGATGATACCGCCGATCACCATTCCGGCAATGGTGCCGGCAGCTGATGAACTATAGGAACTCCTGCCGTAGCTTGATACGCTGGCCAGTTGACCGACAGTAATGAAATAATAGATGGCAAAATACAGAATGACGACTGCCGTGACGATGAAAGTGACAATGCCGAAAATGCGAAGTTTGTTGCCCGGGTTCTTAAACATAGAGAAAACTCCTTTCAGAAACTATATTTGTGAAGATATCTATAGAATATCACAGTAATAGAATTTTGTCAACTTTGGTAACATTTTTGTTAATAAAAACGAAGCCAAAAGAAGTTTTTTCTGTCAATTACTGCCTCCGGCAAAATCAATACCAAGGATTCAGGAAACGATTCCAAAGCCAAACACTGCTTTCAGGACATAAAAGAATTGTATTCATTGGTGGTTTGTTGTACAATAAGATCAGAAAACAGGGAGGCGTTCGTCCCGGAAGGAAGGTAATAAGATGAAAAAAGTACTGACATTTCTCAAAAAAGAACTGATGCTTTCGGTTTCCGTTCTGGCTGCGGTTATCGCTCTGATCATTACGCCGCCGTCCTGGAAGCTGCTTTCGGATATCGACTGGCATACGCTGGCAACATTATTTATGATGCTGACGGTGCTGGAAGGTTTCAAAAAAGAGAATATCTTTCGTCCGGTGCTGCATCTGGCAGGCGGGATCCGTTCGATGCTGGGATTGTCTTTCTTTCTGGTCTTTGCGGTATTTTTTTCATCCATGTTTGTGACCAATGATGTATCCCTGCTCATCTTTGTCCCGCTGACGATGATACTATTTCGTGCCGGTAAAAAGGAACGCTATATTCTGCCGGTTCTGACAATGGAAAATATCGCTGCTATCCGGGGATCGTTACTCACGCCCTTCGGAAGCCCTCAGAACTTGTTTATTTTCGGACAATCCGGCGTATCGGCATGGGATTTTATGGGCTATATGCTGCCGATCTGGGTGATTTCCGGTGTTCTGCTGATCGGATTTGTGGTATTGCTCTATTGCAGGAACCTGAAAGAACAAACCGATATCGGAAAAAAAGCGTTTGTCGGTGAATGGAAAAAAGAAGCGCGTCCCAAACGGATTGCCTATCTGTGTATTTTTGCCGTTGTGATTGCAACCATTGTCAGCAGGACTCCTTATTGGGCGGTGATTGCTTTCGGTGTTGCCGTTGCCATACTCATCATTGACAGACAGATTCTGATCAAGACGGATTATGTCCTGTTACTGACATTTCTGTGCTTTTTCATTTTCTCTTCCTCGATCGCTTCCAATGAAAGCATATCGGGTTTTCTGAGCGGTACGGTTGCCAATCATGAATATGCCTGGGGAATTCTGTTAAGTCAGGTAATTTCCAATGTGCCTTCTGCCATTGTGCTTTATCCTTTTGCCCGGAATCATGGCGCCTTGCTTTATGGTCTGGATTCTGCCGGACTTTGTTCACTGATCGGTTCCCTGGCGTCTGTGATCAATTACCGGATCTATGTCCGGGAGTATCCCAAAAACGGCAAAAAATTCCTTCTGATTTTCACATTGATCAGTCTTGCCTACTTTGCCCTGGTAGTAGTGCCCGGCTATTTTATCAGTCTCAAACCGCTGGCATAGTTTTGTCAGTGATCGGATGGCGGATTCAACATCTTATGATCTACAAATTGAGAATGACAAATATTACAATTATTACGTCAAATTTGACATTTTTTCCCTTTATGGTGTCAAAGATAGTATAATCAGATCAGAATCAAACCGGTCAATGACTTGATCCATAGGGTGTTCCGGTGCCGACTTAGCTCTGTGAACTTTCAAAAAAACATTTTTTGGAAAAAACAGCAGTGAAGTTTTCTGCGGTCATGATCTTTGTATAGACGTGACTTGATTACAATCCGCTTACAAGTATTAATTTGATACCCCCCTTTATGCCGACAGGCACAAGATCCATACAGATCTTGTGCCTGTTGACGTTATCCGGCGGTCTGACAATGACAACCGGAATCCCGGAATGTTCTTTGTGCGGCAATGGTTGCCAGTGTGTCCCCCAGCTGGGTCAGAATCAGCGCCAGCAGATTCAGTTCATCATCATCCGGACAGCGGCACGCTATGGCATTGGCGATCGCTGTGACAGATGCCGTTAATTCACACGGATTCATCGTATCACCCCTTTTCCAGCATATGCGGAAAGAGAGTAATTGGAAAAGCACAGGGCTTCTCAGAAAACAAAAATTCATTTCCTATAAAAGTTTCACGGCATCGGGGGAGATGTGAAATGACTTTGAGGGAAGTGATGGATTATTTTGAATTTGCCTGGCGTTTGAAGCCGTCCTTGAGGGATACACTGCGGTTAAAGATCAGATGATCTTTGGTGCTGTCCTTATCGGGACAGAAATAGCCCAGTCTCATGAACTGATAGCTGGGATGATCGCCGTGAACCTCTCCGACGAAACGCTCTGCCTTACAGCCTGTCATTACTTTCAGACTGTTCGGATTGATATAATCCAGGAAGTTTTTGTCACCGGTATCCGGTTCCGGATCCGTAAAGAGATTTTCATAGAGCCGGACTTCCGCTTCCACATAGTTTTCGGCGTCTACCCAGTGAATGGTACCTCTGACTTTTCTGCCGTCCGGTGTATCGCCGCCTCTGGTAGCCGGATCATACTCGGCATAGACTTCCACGACCTGACCGTTTTCGTCTTTTTTACATCCGGTACATTTTACGATATAAGCCGATTTCAGACGTACTTCATTGCCGGGATAGAGACGGTTATAGCCTTTGATTTTTTCTTCCAGGAAGTCTTCGGCTTCGATAAAGCATTCTCTGCTGAAAGTAATGGTACGTGTACCGTCTTCGGGACGGTTCGGATTATTTTCAATGGTAAAGTTTTCGCTCTGTCCTTCGGGATAATTGGTAATCACGAGTTTGATGGGATTGATGACCGTCATGACACGCTGTGCGTTCAGATTCAGATCCTCCCGCAGACAGTGTTCCAGAAAACTGTATTCCACTACGCTGTTAGTCTTGGCAACGCCGATTCTTTCACAGAAATTGCGGATCGATGCCGGCGTATAGCCGCGTCTTCTCAGACCGCAGAGTGTCGGCATACGGGGATCGTCCCAGCCGTCAACATATTTTTCTTCCACTAACAGACGCAGTTTTCTCTTGCTCATGACGGTATTATTGATACCGAGTCTGGCAAATTCAATCTGACGGGGAATGCTCGGTACGGAGGTGTTCTGAATGACCCAGTTATAGAGCGGTCTGTGATCCTCAAATTCAAGGGTACATAAGGAATGGGTGATTCCTTCCAGGGCATCCTCCAGCGGATGAGCAAAGTCATACATCGGGTAAATACACCACTGATCGCCGGTGCGGTGGTGATGCAGACGGTTGATGCGATAAATGACCGGGTCACGCATATTGAAGTTACCGCTGCTCAGATCGATCTTTGCCCGCAGGGTCATCTTGCCGTCTTCAAATTCCCCGTTTTTCATACGACGGAATAAGTCCAGACTTTCCTCGATGGGTCTGTCACGATACGGACTGACAGCCGGACGGAAAAGGTCTCCACGGTTTTCTTTCATCTGTTCGGGCGTCAGCTCACAGACATATGCCAGTCCCTTTCGGATCAGTTCAACGGCATATTCATACATCTGCTCAAAATACTCCGAAGCAAAGAAAAACCGGTCGTCCCAGTGGAAGCCCAGCCATGCGATATCTTCCTTGATGGCGTCCACATATTCCACATCCTCTTTGGTAGGATTGGTATCGTCCATCCGGAGATTGCACATACCGCCGAATTTTTCCGCCATTCCGAAGTCAACACAGATAGCTTTGGCATGACCGATATGCAGATAGCCGTTCGGCTCCGGCGGGAAACGGGTATGTACCGTTTTCCCTTCATACTGCCCGCCTTCCGCGATGTCTTCTCTGATAAAATCTTCAATAAAGTTTCCTGCGGCATTTTCCGCCGCTTTCATTTCTTCTGCCAATATGATCTCTCCCTACATTACTTGAAATGATAGTTTCTTGATGGGATGCAAGTTCTGTCAACGATTCAGGAAAGCTTTTCCAGACCCGCATACAGACGTTTCATGGATTCATCCCTTCCGAGAATTTCCAGAATCTCCACGGCGCCGCCGGGTGTTACGCTCATACCGGAAGCGGCGATTCTGACAGGCCACATCACGGTACCGTTTTTGACTTCCAGTCTGACGGCAAGGTCAATCAGACAATCATGAATGGTATTATGATTCCATTCTGTCAGAGCTTCCAGGGCGTCAATGGCGGCTTTCAGCATAACAGGAGCATTTTCCAGATTGGTCTTGCTTTTTTTATTCACGAACAGATCCTTTTCGTAGTCAGGCTGTGTCTCGAAGAATTCGATTTTTTCCGGAATCTGTGTCAGTCTGGTGGTTCTTTGCTGCAGGATGGAAGCTACCTTTACCCAGTCAAGTTCTTTGGTGGGAATGGCTTTCCTGAAATAGGGCATGGAAATCCGGGCAAACTGTTCCACACTCATGGCCTTGATATATTCCCCGTTGAACCACTCTAATTTATCATAGTCAAATACGGCGGGTGACTTGCTGATTCCGTCAATGGAGAAATTTTCGCACAGTTCGGCGAGAGTGAACATTTCACGGTTATCCTTCGGCGCCCAGCCTAAGAGAGCAATATAATTGATGATCGCTTCCGGCAGGAATCCCGCCTTGACGAGATCTTCAAAGCTGGTAGCGCCATGACGCTTGGAAAGTTTGGAAATGGACCCGTCATCGTTCTTGCCCATAATCAGCGGCAGATGGATATAGGTCGGAATCTCCCAGCCGAATGCTTCATAAAGCAGATTATACTTCGGTGTAGAGGACAGATACTCGCTGCCTCTGACAACGTGTGTGATATTCATGGTATGATCGTCAATGACGTTGGCAAAGTTATAGGTCGGATAACCGTCCGCTTTGATCAGAATCTGATCCTGCAGTTCGCTGTTTTCTACGGTAATGGTTCCGAATACGGCGTCCTCAAAGGTAGTAGAACCTTCCAGCGGCATCTTCTGACGGATGACATAGGGAACTCCGTCAGCCAGTTTCTGATCGATCTCTTCCTGCGGAAGATTCCGGCAGTGTCTGTCATAGCCCGCTCCCGGTTCGTCGGCATTTTCACGAAGCATATCCAGTCTTTCCTTGGTGCAGAAACAATAATATGCCTGTCCCTTTTCGATCAGTTCTCTGGCATAGGGCAGGTACATATCCTTTCTTTCACTCTGGACATACGGACCGTATTCGCCGCCGATATCCGGACCTTCATCATGTTTCAGACCTGCCTTTTGCAGGGTATCATAGATAATATCCACGGCGCCTTCAACTTTACGTTCCTGGTCGGTATCCTCGATTCTCAGAATAAAATCACCGCCCAGTGATTTTGTTACCAAATACTCATACAGTGCTGTGCGCAGATTTCCGACATGCATAAAACCTGTCGGACTTGGCGCAAATCTGGTTCTGACTGTGTTAGCCATCTTGATTCTTCCTTCCCTTCAAACATAACTGCTTTACATTTCCGCCCTGTCAGGTCTATAGGGCATCTATCTTTTTATTATACCAAATTTTCAGAGATATTCAACAGAAAATCTGAATTAATTTCTTCCCTGTCCTTGGCGTTATCTATGAAATTTTCAAAAGTTATTAACACCTATTTAACAAATTCAACCGTCTCATATATTATAATAGACATATACGAAGAGCGGAGCCGTACCGCTTTCGTATAATGTTCTACCCTCCTTAATTCCCCTTATATTTCAAACGTTTAGTACCCGTATCTGTTTTGAGATACGGGTACTTTTCTGTCTGTCAGCCGATTTTTTCTGATCTCCCGGAAGACTTGATTACGGGATAGAAAAAAACGCAGAATCCGGGGAAATATCCCATGGTTTCTGCGCTAAAGAATATTTTTGGAAATTTTGGTCGGACGGGTATTGCAGCGTTTGATAAAATAGGCAATCCCTACCATGACGATCAATCCTAAACCGATGGCTAATTCAGGGATCAGCGTCCAGAGAATGGAGGTGTCGGAAAAACTGGAATTGGTAATATCAATGGCTTCTGAAATGGCAATGCCGCCGCCTTCCCGTTCGATATCGATGGCTGTATTGAAGACGATGCCAAGATATTCCGCCAGGAAAAAAACGATACAGGAAATGATTTCGCAAATGACGGCGCTTTTTTTGGTAGCACGGTTTCCTGTCACCACAAATCCGGCAAATGAAAAAACCGCAATGAGCATACCGGCAATTCCATAATGCGGCAGCAATTGATAGAGCAGGACGTACAAGGCACCGCCAAAGGCCGCTCCGAAAACAGCACCGATCAGACCACCCGGCATATTCTGTTTTTTCTTCGTGAACATTTCTACCCGTTTATCGTATAATCTTCGTTTTCTTGTGACACAGGCGTCACAGAGAGGGGTGACGTCTTTTCCGACAACATACAGTCCGGTTTTTCTTTCCCGCGCGCATACCCGGCAGATCGGCGCAAGATGACCGCTTTTACATAATTCTGTCATCAGACGGGTCAGTTCTTTTAATTCATCCTGATCAATGGAGGAGTCAATGGTCATTTTCAGGATAACGGAAATCGTTTTTTTATGACAGACCGCTTTGATGACATTATTTTTATGCTCTGTCTGATACTGTTTCAGTCGTTCTGTAATGGCAGAAAGTCCTTCGCCGCTGCGGGCGGAGCAATCCATTGTCAATAGATAACGATTGTCCTTCAGGCCGAATTCGATCAGACAATGAAAGCCTTCAAAGCTGTTAAAGGCGGTTTGTGTTTTTTCATGATAACGGTATCCCAGTTTGATGATACATTCCTGAAATTCACTTTCTGTCATAACATCACCTCCGTACAGGCAAAGTACATTTCTGTGAATTATATCTCATTGTACCACTTTCCCCTTGCTATTTCAAGTACCGGGAATGATCTTTCATAAAAATCAATTTTATCCGACTTTTTTTCGCTGCCCTGCGTAAAATCGCGGACATGAAAGGTGGGCTCAGAAAGTCAGAGTGAGCGTATGCGAACGTCAGCGCGAATCGGGAGCGGCAGCTTGCCGCCGCTGAAAAAAACACACTTTCTGTCTGACAGGAAGTGTGTTTTATATGAAGAGAAGAACGGAACCGATAGGGTCCGATCAATTACCTGTTATTCGGTGAGAGAAGCGAGAGTTTCACGCAGAATGGCAGGGGCGGCCTTCGGATCGTAGATATCGTTAAGGGCTTTTTCGAGAGGACAGATATCCCGTCCGTTATGGCTGATAATATGATCCACCGTTTTGCCGAACTGATAGGCGATGTGATATTTATCAAAGAGACTGCGGGCATCAGTGCTGATGATTTCGGCATAGACGGCATTGAAGCCT
>CACYCN010000321.1 GCA_902772895.1 uncultured Ruminococcus sp. | reverse complement strand
TGGTAAAGTCTTCGGGATGTATAGTCAAGAATAATTGCCTGACGTCTGGTATCGCTCAGGGAAGCGATCCCCTGATTAAGACGTTCGATCAATTGTCTGCCTTTCGGTGTATCAGGAGTCCCGACCCGGAAATCCATGGTAAACATCGTTGAAGGCTGGGCTATCAGATCGGCATATGCCGGTTTTTGCAGGATATAGCTCCACACATAAGAATTATGCAGCAGTGCGTCTACCTTATCAGCACGCAGGGCATTCACACATTCATCCATTGTTTCATAGATATTGATCTCAATGCCCGGATAAAGCTGTCTGACAGTCTCTGCGCCGCCGACAAGTGAACGCAGCATTCCGACACGGATATGATTCAGTTCAGGCAGCTGATGTCTGTCTGCCGTGACAAGGATAAACGGTGTCTGCATGAGATTATCCGAAACGATAATGGATTTTCCGGAGGCGCTGGTAATGGCGCTGCCGAAAGGCATGACGATATCATAAACGGGATTATCAAGCGCTTCTTTAAGGGTAGTTTCTTCAATGGTTCTGAAATTGACCTGAAATCCGGCGCTTTCAGCGGCATATCGCATCATATCAATTCCGATACCGATCATTTCACCGGATTCTTTATCCGAATAGAAAATGGGACAGCGATCTCCCGGTACCCCTACCGTCAGTTCTTCAGCGGGATGTTCCTGTGCAGCATAGGCAGGGACTGCACAATAAATGATTACGATGATTAAGAGGATCACGGAACGCATTCGTCGAAAGAATCGCTTTCTTTTCATTGTCATCAACCGTCCTTTCGGGCTGTCGTACTATCCTTGGGTTTAATGCGCTTATCGGCATACATTTTCTGATCCGCATCGGCAAACAGATCACGAAGTTTCAGACTCTTACCCGGAATTCATTGGCGCCTTTTTCCAGGATGGGTCTGTCGGATTTGATTCTTTTGACCGCCTGAAGAATCGGACGGATCCCGAAGCTACATTAATGATCCGGATGATATTCATAACATTCTGCAAATCATTCAAAGCGGAATATTCGGTATTCCGTGTGAACGATTCCAGTACCAGAAGACTTTCTTTCATTTCGGAACGGATCCGGTCTTTCTGTTCATAGTATTCGTTATCCAGCACCATTTCGGTTGCACGTTTCATTTTTTCTTCCGGAGAGAGCGCCGCATCTTTTGCGCTGAGAGCAATTTCTTTCAGAGTATCCGGAATATCCGTATCGCCTTTTGCGTCAATCACAAGACGCATAGCGTAATATTCCCGGTTCATCAGGCTGACAGAATCTTCCATCGCATGCTGAAGCTGTGCCAGCGCTTCGGAGACTTCCGGATTACCGGGTCGCAAAAAACATCTCTGTTTCATACAAAAGTCCTCCCGGTGACCTTGCAACAGGAAAAATTGTATGGGGGAGTCTGGAAGAAAATCCATAGTATGGCAGAATATGTACTGATACAGATGAGGACACAACTGTTATCTGAATGTTGTGTCCTCAAATAGAAGTGTAATCAAAACCCGAAAACTAACGAATTCTGTTTTTGCTTCATCCGGAAGTTTGTGATTCTGGATAGATGTGGTAATGGGAAATATTTTTCTCTATGTATTATTATAACACACGGCTTGGCAAAACACAAATATTTTTTTCATCCGGGACAAAAATATAAGTAAATATTCACAAATCTATCTGATACAACATTCTTGTGAAGGAGATATCAAACATGCGGATTATGTTGTACATCAGCATGACAGAAGCTGTTATCGTTCCGACGGACAATTATTATGCGGACTTCCTCAGATCGAACCCCACCGTCATGATCTGAACTGTGAGAATGAAAAACAGGAACTGATCTGCGGCAAAGACGAGATCATTCTTCATCAACATGATTCATCCTGTTATGATGAAAACGGCAGTCTGATCTGCGGAATGCCCGAAGTCACGGAACACGTTCATCATGCGTCGTGTTTTATCATGCCGGCAGTCAGTTTTGAAGAAGAGTATGACGGAATGAGCGTCGGACTGGATGTGGATGAGGGGTTATTTTCTGTTGTTTCCGTACCGCTTGCGATGAAGATCGGTGAACCGTCAGAAACGGTCAGAAATTCTGTCGAAAGCAGACTGAACGGGATATTTGATTATCGGCTGATGGAAATAAGCGTTACGTCAGGCGAAAATGAGGTAATTCCTTCCGATAATATCACACTGACTTTCCGGAATCCCGGCACACCCATCAGGATGAAGGAAGCGATTGTCTGTCAGATTGACAGCAGTGGGAAAGAGACCCGGCTTGCCGTGAGTAAAGCGGATGACGATTCTCTACAGATTCAAACAAGAACCCTGGGAACATTTGTCATAGCGTCGCCTGCCTTAACGGAACCTTCTCAACAGAAAGCCGCTGTCAGATCATCCACAAGAGACGCAGCGTCTTATGCCGCAAGACTGACGGACAGATCGAATGACATCGGTGTATTTTCGGAAGGATATGACGATTCTCCCTACACTTATGAAAAAACCTATCGATCGCCTTCCAATTTATGGGTACCGGATATGGATAATTCCGTAGGAGGCACGGTATATGTGGGCAGAAGTTCGTTATTAGGAACGAAGAGAGTCTATCAGGCAGAGCAATACTGGGACGGCAAAGTTCCTTTCCGTATTACCTCAGAAGTTTATGAAGACGGCAGCAACGCCGACGCACAGGTTGACTTTCAGAATTACAATGATTTCCTGCTGGAAGACGGCAGCCGGTTAAGTGGCGTCACGGCACCGGATGCCCCGATCAAATTTGACAATATCAATCTGTTATACTGCAGGGTGAATATTGCCAGTCAGGTACAGAATCTGTACGGACGAGGCAATAAGTTTGTCATCGGAGAGAACGTGACTGCCGAAAGCGGAAAAACCTGGAAGCTATACGGCGGTACGGAACATTCCTCTTCCGCCATCACCGGAGAAGGCAGACCGTTGTATATCAATGAGGATATCAATATTGATATTTCAGGCGGTCATGTGGATCACATTGTCGGAACCTCGGATACTTCTGAGCTGTCTGGATAAGGGGCAGACCGTAACGTTTACCGATATGACGGGCATAGAATACGATTTTCGGGTAGATTCTGTTTATCACAGGCAGAATTTTGAACCGGAACCGACAGAACAATCCGGTGAACTGGTATTGTTTACCTACCTGAATGAAGTATCGAAATATCTTTTTGTAACCTGTCATCAATAGCGTCTCAATTGCAAAGAAACAAGAATCGTCTGTCACGGCGGAACAGTCAGTGACAGACGATATGTTTTCTTCGATAATCGGTTTCACACAGCAACAGACACATCTGCCCATCGAACCAGTTATGTATGATTCTCATCACATACTTGTATTTCTGCCGATTCTGTCTTTTGGAGATACTGCAAGAACGCCGGTGTTTTCGACCAATATTTCAGACCCCACTGCTCAAAGCTCCACTTTTCCATAAACGGATTACACTCATAGTCGATATAATAGAGTAAGCCGTTCTGAACAACGAAATTCGTGGGAAAATAGTCGATATTCAGACCGGCAGCCTGAGCGAGCGCAGCCATTTCACGAACCTGAGGAAGATACGGTTCGATGGAGCTATCATTTTTGACCAATTCAAAAACGGTAGGTCCGTCCACGAATTCCTTGATGATCCGTTCATTTTCGATATCGATATCCAACATTTTCGGGATTCTGATACCGGCGTCCAGCAAACGCCGATAATCATTTTGTTCCGCCTCGATCTTATTACCGAACGAATAATAATCGCAGGGTTCATGATGAATCTGTTTGAGAACGACCTGTTTTCCGTTACATTCGGCAAGATAGGAATAACCGCCTTTTCCTTTTCCTAACAGCCGGATGATGCGGTATGAATTGCCATGAATCATCAATTGTATGTCATTCCTTTCATTCTGGCATCAATTTCCTGTTCGGAAGAAAATCCCACAGAAGCGCCGTTGAAACCGATTTTAATACCTGCAAATACGACGGCTTTCCGGAGAGCGGATTTTGCGTCACCCGTTCCGGCATAGAAATGCAGAAAAGAGGAAAACAGAGCGTCACCGGCTCCGACGGTATTGACAATCGGACCGTTCTGACAGGCAGGAATCATCGATACTTCATGATTGACGGCATCCAGCAGCAAAGCGCCTTTTTCGCCCATGCCGGTGACGATGATCCGGTTATGATAGCGGTCTTCGATACGGCGGATAAACTCTTCCGCCGGACAGGGCAGCTTTTCGTCACTGAAAAACAGGATATCCGCATTTTCCATAAAATCACGGTTATATTCGTCATTGATATCACTGAGAACATGAACATCTGTTGCCGTAAGAATCGCTTGTTGTC
>CACYCN010000320.1 GCA_902772895.1 uncultured Ruminococcus sp. | reverse complement strand
TTGTCACCATAAATGACATTTATTCCTTCATCAGGAAATATTTCCGTATTTCCCAGATTTCTGAAATTTTCAAAGGAGACGCTTTTTATTACCAATTCAGCACACCTCAAATGTAAGACCGTGAACTTCTATCCGGTCGCCGGCACGCAGTTTTTTTCCTCTCATCAGACAGATTTCACCATTGACGGTTACTTCACCGTCCTGTATGGCAATTTTTGCCTGACCGCCGGTTTCAAATTCGCCTGTCAGTTTCAGCAGATCTCCCAGACGGATATACTCTTCTCCGTCTCTCAATGCAATTTTTTCATCCTTCATTTCGTAACCTCACAGGAAGCACTAAAAATGTGAAGCTTTCTCCTTCACTCGGCAGCAGAACGATCGGACTGAGCGGTCCGTTCATGTAAATTTTCAATTCGTCCGTTTCGGAAAAACGCAGGGCATCCAGCATATATTTATCGTGAAAACCAATCTCTAAATCCTCTCCGGACGCTTCCACGTCGAATTCATCATAAGCCTGACCAAGGGCGCTGTTACAGGAAACCTTGATCAGATCGTTTTCCACACGGCAGCGGATCGGTGTTCTCATTCTTTCATTGAGCAGCATGGACATACGATCGATGGTGTTGATAAATTTTCTGGTATTGACTTTGAGTTCGGTAGAATGTGTGGTGGGAATGGCAGAACGATAGTTCATGAATTCCCCTTCGATCAGGCGGGAAATTACCAGATAATCATCAATCTGGAATATGATATGTTTCCCTCCCACTGTGAGCTTTACGTTTTCGGTTTTTTCATTGATCAGTTTTTCTATTTCTCCCAGTGTCTTGGAGGGTACAATAAATTTGGCTTCTCCGTCATAATCAATGTCTTCCTGACGGATGGCCAGACGGTAACCGTCAACGGAAATGATTTTGATCGTTTTTTGATTGATCTCAAAAAGAGAGCCTTTATGGGCCGGTTTGGTATCTTTATCCGATACGGCATAGAGTGTCTGTCGGATCATGCTCTGTAATGCTTCTCCCGGCAGGGAAAAAGTATTGGCTTCGTTTACGGTGGGAAGTTCCGGAAATTCGTTTTCGGGAATTCCGATGATTTTATAGTCTGACTTACCGCATTTGATGTAAATGATCAGTTTATCATTTGTTTCTATCGTAATCTGATCTTCCGGCATCTTGCGGATGATTTCGGAAAACAGTTTGGCATTGATGACAACACCGCCGGTTTGCTGGATGTCGGCATCAATGGTGGTGGTCATACTGATTTCAAGATCCTCTCCGCATAGTTTGAGTTTTCCGTCCTGAACTTGTAAGAGGATTCCTTCTAATGCGGCAATCGGTGATTTGGCAGCAACGGCTCTTTGGACATTGTTGACTGCCTCATTCAACTTTTGACGGCTGCAGCTGAACTTCATGGTTGATATTTTCTCCTTTCAGGTTCCTGTTGGGGTTTTTGGGAAATGAAGGGGTTTCGGTATCATATAAGAATTAATATTTTTAGTAGTAGTAGTAGGGGGTGTTAATTTGTTGAAATGTGCGGGAGTGCGCGATGAAGATGGGAATTTTTGCTCCACAGGAGTTTCCACATCTTTCCCCTGTGAATGGATGAAGGTTGAAATGGGCCGGATGTTTTAACTTCCATGTTGAATGAAGTTAGTGGAAAGTTGAAAACTTGTTTAAAATGTTTGTAATGTTGAAAACTGCTTTTCCACCGCTTATGTTAAGAAGTGGAATTTGTCTTAACAGATTGTTGAATCGATCAGCGGTCACGGATATTCTTGATGATATCCTCTACCATTGACTTCAGTTTCGGATCTTTATTCATGTTTTTCTCGATCTGATTGATGGCATAGACAATGGTGGAGTGATCTCTTCCGCCGAATTCCTCGCCGATCATCTT
Source organism: uncultured Ruminococcus sp. (assembly GCA_902772895.1). GTDB lineage: Bacteria > Bacillota > Clostridia > Oscillospirales > Acutalibacteraceae > UBA1213. The sequence continues at coordinate 284 of CACYCN010000320.1, read as the reverse complement.
CATGGAAAGATTGGTGATCTCTCTGACAGCATAGATGGCAATCTGTCTGGCGTTGGAGATATTCGAGTTTCTCTTGGAAGAACGGATGTCTTCACTCGATACGCCGAAGGTTCTTGCTACTTCGTCAATGATCTTTTCTACTGTCAGCGGAGGCGGCTGATCGTTATTCAGTATGTCTGAAATGGTTTTCTGCGCTACGTTGATCGTGATTTTCTCTCCGTAAAGCTGATTCTTGGCTTTGAGTTTCTTGACGACGCCTTCCAGCTGACGGATATTGGTCTTGA
>CACYCN010000319.1 GCA_902772895.1 uncultured Ruminococcus sp. | reverse complement strand
CAGCACCTTGACCGTGTTGGAGTCAATTGTTTTGCCTGTTGAATCCTTGACCTTGCAATAAAGCTGGATTCCGTTCCATGTGGCATTGGGAGTAGCGGTTTCAGAAGCGTGCGTGCGTCCTTTCCATGCGCTGAAGGAGGTCTGTCCGGCTTTCTTGTAATACCACTGATAAGTCAGTCCCGAACCTTCGGCTTTGAGCGAGAGCGTCACGCTGTCGCCCTGCTTGATGGTCTTGTTGGTTGGCTGCTGGGTGATGCTGAATCCCTGTTTGACGGTAACGGTCGCCGTATCAGACTGAACCGTCTTACCTGTGCTATCCTTGACAATGCAATACAGCTGAATGCCGTCCCATGTAGCGTTAGGCGTAGCGGTTTCGGAAGCGTGTGTGCGTCCGCTCCATGCGCTGAAGGAAGTCTGTCCGACTTTTTTGTAATACCACTGGTAGGTCAGCCCTGTACCTTCCGCTTTGAGCGAAAGTGTAACGGAATCACCCAGATTGATGGTCTGATCGGTAGGTTGTGTGGTGATTCTCACGCCAAGCACTGTCACTTCGCACTTGGCCGTTATTTCGCTGTCCTTTATCTTAGCGGTTACGGTGGCTTTTCCTTCTTTCAGCCCCTTGATCTTGCCGCTGTTGTCAACTGTTACAATAGAATTATCGCTGCTTGCGTATTCAACAGGAAGATTGGAAGGAACTGCTGTGGCAGTCAGAGCTTTTGATTCCCCTGCGGAGATTTCCAGCGTTTTATCCTTAAAAGACAATGATGCGACGGTGATTTTATATTCCGCTTTGTTGATCTTATCCTGTGTTGAGGTAGAGATGATTGCCGTACCGGCGGATACCCCCGTCACTTTGCCGTTCGCGTCCACTGTGGCGACGCTTTCGTCGCTGCTGCTCCAGCCGCTGAGTTTCAATTGCTTGGTAGCATCTGCGGGAACATACGCCGCATTCAGGGTGAGGGTTTTACCAACGCCGATAAGGGATGTCTGTCCCTTGATTTCCAGTGCTTCCTGCGTCACGACGACAGTGACAACACATTTGGCGCTAAATCCGCCCTTTTTAGCGGTAACGGTGGCGGTTCCGGGAGACACGGCTGTAAATTTGCCGTCTGTCACCTTCACGACATTTTCATTAGAAGAAGTCCATACGACTGCCGATGTGTCGGTTGTATTGGCGGGAAATACGAGATAATTCATGGTCTGCGTCATACCGCGTGCCATTGTGAGCTTATCGCACAGCAGCTCGATGCCTGTGACAGGTGCTTTGACCGTGAAGGTGCAGGAGGCGGTTTTCTCTCCGACCTTCGCGGTAACGGTTGCCTTGCCGGGATTGCAAGCAAGAACATTTCCGTCTGAGTCGATGTTGATGACGCTTTCGCGGTCATCTTCGTCTTCCTCTTGGTTTTCTTCTTCAACCGCCCATTCGATGTAATCCGTTGAGTTGGCAGGCGTAACCGTCGCGGTGAGAGCAAAGCTCTCGCCTACGTTCAGCGTCTTTGCGGAAGCACTGAGAGCAACCGACTGTGCCGCCAGAGGAACAACTACTTCACAGGAAGCCGTCCAGCCGCCGTCATCAGTCTTGGCCGTGACGGTGGTTCTGCCTGTACCGACTGCGGTGATGGTTCCGTCGGCGGCGACGGTGGCAACGCTCTTGTCATTGCTGGTGTAATGCACCTTCTTATTGGCAGCGTTGGAAGGGGTGATGACCGGCGTAATTTTGGCAGTCTGTCCGGCCTGCAATTCAAACGTCCTTTCCTGCAATTCAAGATAAGTCACCGCAACCGCGCCTTGAACGGCTTCTTCCGTTTCAAACGTACCGTCGTTATTCTTATCGGTCAGGACGGCAATTTCTCCGTTTTTCGCGGTGACAAGCGCCTTGTTTGCCGTAAGGCTGTAGGTCAGGTTGCGGGAAGTCATGTTTTTGCCTTCGCAAATGAGATTGGCGTTTGCAATATCACCGGAGATTACAAAGCCCTCCGCCGTCACATCGACGGAAACCGGCGCGGTCATGCTGCCGGACAGTTTAAGGGTGCCCCATTTTCCAGACGGCATCGTATCGCTTGCGACAGTCAGTTGATAATCGCCCTTTGCGTCAAGGGAGAACTGTCCGTTCTTGGTGACGGTGTAGCTTTTCAGTCCCTGCGCCTTCATGCGTCCATAAAAGCCGCCGGCGTACACGGTGAATTCGTGGGTGCTGTCTGCGCCTGAGGTGTTCAAAGGCACAATGGTGTACTTATCAAGCTCCACCTTGTATTTTCGTGAAGTTTCTTCATCGGCTTCGCCCTTTGTCCAGTAGACGGGACTCTGCGAATCGCGGCTGGAATAGGTATTCGTGCCGTCCGACAGGGTGAATTCATCACATGAAGTGTCGATGTAGGAGTCGGGGAAATCGGCAGTCTTGGCATTGGCTTTGAGGAAATTCGCCTTGATGCTGCGACTGCTGGATAACTGCAAGCCGTTTTTGAGGCTGATGTAGTCGATAATGTTGATGTCGTCGTTAACCGCATAAATAAATAAAGTTGAGCTATCAATCTCTTGGGTTAATGAACCTTGATCTGCTGAAGCTATTGATAAATTATTGAAATCTAAAACCCAATTGCTCATACTTTCGTGATTTGGATCATTGATTTGCAATTTATATTTTCCGTTGCCAAAAGGTTTTATTCCCGTTATCATTACAGCATGAGCTGTTCCGGAACGAAATTTATCAATATTAAGCGAATGTAAATTATTCCATTCAGTAAATGTTAATATGATTTTTTTTGATTTTTTTAATTCTTTAACTCTGTTTGCTCCTATTATATCCTGAATCTGATCTAATTGCTCTGTACTTAACGTATGTTTAGTGCCGTTCTCTTCGTAGGACGTTTCTAATTTTAACCACCTATAATCAATAATGGAGTAAACATGAGAATACTCGGCTTTCAGACCGGCACTATACAATTGCATTCCAACTACTTTTGAGCATTTTTTAAATGCTTCATTATCATTCGTATCAACGCAATTGAATAATGAACTATTTTGGTGTTCTCTTCTATCAACAACATCGCACTGTTGCATAAGATGATAGAAATTGATAAGTGACTCTACTTCTCCTCCATTCTTGGTAGATGATTTAGGAACAGATAGTTCGTGAAGGTTTTTTGCGCCGTATAATGAAAGATCGGGTAGTCTGTGATTCTTATATAACACTGTAACGGCGGACATTCCATAACATGATCCGCCCCACTTCCTGTTTATATTATTATCTATATTCTGTTTTTCATGTGGTAATATACTTCTGGTCAATATATCATAATAATGTTGACTGATGTGATAATTAGCATTAAAATTACCCGTATAATTAGTAAATTTATACTTATCTGTTTTTAAATTAAAAGCGTCTACTGCTGTAAAAGATGTAGAATTAACGGTAACTGTCACACTGTCTGAACGACCGCAGCTTTCGGCTGTAATGGTTGCGCTGCCGGTTTTGTGAGCAATTACCGTGCCGTCTTGCAGCACTTCGACTATTTCACTGTCGCTGCTGCTCCATGTACACTCCTGATTGAAATAGGTATATGGTGTCGGTTGAGCGTAAAGCTTTGTTTTCTCTCCCACTTTCAGACTGATGTCTCCGCTGATTATCTCAATATCTGATACGCTTGTTTTCACAGCATACGCGCTGCTGTCCGACGCAATGACCGTCAGCACGCCGTCGTTGATCTCGGCGTTCACATCGTTGAGCGTAATCAGACCGCCGTATTTGTGGTAGCTGGCTCCGGTTTCGGGGTCGGTAGTCAGATCGTTTACGCCGATCATGAGGTTGTCAAGGGGATAGTATTCGCCGGGAATCTGCCATACGCCCACAGACGGGCAGTTTTCGGGAGACAGCAAACCCATGGCTGTGCTGTCTTTTGGCTTATAGGTGACGTTGCCGATCAATCCCGTTATATCCTCGCCTGTTGCGGCGTCGAGAAGACGCAGGGTGATGGTATCACCGGTTCTAATCACACTGTTATAATGAATGGTTGCGTTCAGAAGCGAACCGTTTCCACTTTGGATTGATATTTCGTTCCAATCGCTCTCGGAACCCGCGTAATACACATCGGTTATTTCCTCGCATCCATCAAACGCATCTAATCCAATCGAGGCGACTGCTTTGCCCATCATGACAGTTGTCAAAGATGAGCAACTGTCAAAAGCAAAATCTTCGATTGAAGTCACGGAATTGCCGATTGTCACACTCGACAGGGCGGAACAACTCTCAAACGCATTATACCCGATTGAAGTGACGGAATCAGGGATTACGATGTTTGGCAAAGACTGACAATTATAGAAAGCATATTCTTCTATAGTGGTTACGGAATTCCCGATTTTAACGTTTTTCAACCTCATACGACTACTTAATGCGTATGAATCAATAGAAGTAACAGAGTTTCCAATTATAATGCTTTCCAGTTCATCACAATAATCAAATTCACCACCAAATGAAGTAACGGAATTGCCAATTGTTACATTTTTCAAGGCAGACGGGCTATTAAAAACACTATCAATGGAAATAACCGAATTACCGATTACTAAATCCGTGATAGCGTTGCAGGAATGAAACGCGTAAATTCCAATTGAAACAACAGAATCGGGAATAATCACACTTGTAAGACTGTCACAGCCCTCGAATGCATAGTCACCAATAGACGTGACAGAATCAGGAATTTTGAAATTTGACAAGGATGGGCAGTTATAGAAAGAATGATACCCAATTGAAGTGAGTGAATCACCCATCGTTACTGTTTCCAAAGAAGAGCAACTGCTAAACGCAAAATCCCCGATCGTCCTAACGGAATTACCAATAGTGACATCCTGTAAAGAATCGCAGCAATAGAATGCGTCATCTCCGATTGAAATAACAGAATCGGGAATTATCACACTGGTAAGACTTTGGCATTGACGAAACGCACAGTTTCCGATCGTCTTAACGGAATTACCGAAGATAATATCTTGCAAAGAACCGCAGCTATTGAACGCATACTCTCCGATCGTCTTAACAGAATTACCGATGGTGATGCGTTGCAAAGAATCGCAAGTACTGAAAGCGTCATCTCCGATTGAAATAACGGAATCAGGGATGGTCACACTTTTAATAGGGCAAGTATGAAACGCACAGTTACCGATTGAAGTAATGCTGCCGCTAAACGAAACGGCCGTAATACTGTAGCTTGAAAATTCAGGATTATCCCACATAGCTCCACTGCCGCTGATCGTAAGTCTACCGGTGCTTTCGTTGAAGCTCCACCTCATATTATCTCCACAGTCACCGTTTGGTGAGGCGTAGACCTCCAGCGGCAGGCTTGCCATTGCGGTACACGCCATCGCAAAGACCAGCAGGAATGCTGTGATTTTGACATGAAGCCTGTGTGGGGTTTGTCCGTTTTGTTCTTTTATTCTTACGGGCATACGGTTCATCATAAAATTCATTCCTTTCAAATAAGCAAAAGTTTTATTTTTTAAACCCTAAAACAAACAATATCCTGTCGATTTGAAGTCTTGTGCAATAGTATTTTATCACACAATCATAAAAATTACAATAGTATATCAATATTTTTTATACAAATATCATTGTAGTATCATTGTAACTTTCTGAATTGCCATCTAACAAATTCTGAAAGCAATGATTCATTTCCTACGAGTCCATACTTCAAACTAATAACAACAGTATATCACGATTTCTTTGTGGTGTCAATATGGCATCTAATAGACTGCATACAAAAATAAATCATCATGGTATCATAATATTGATAGGAGGTATCATTATGGCTGTCATCAAAACGCAATTCACCCTCAGGCTTAGCCCGATTGACCATGCAAAAATCAAGAAAATTG
>CACYCN010000318.1 GCA_902772895.1 uncultured Ruminococcus sp. | reverse complement strand
TCTCGTTCCCAAAGGATTCTTCATTGCTCTGATCCTGACCGTTATCGGGGTATCCTGCCTCATCCTTTGTATCATCTTCCGGAAAAAACTGCATTTCCCGAAATGGATCGGCATCCTGTCTGAAGTACTCATCGGATTGGCCGCTCTGGGCTGTATTATCGTTGTCTATGTCTTCCCCATGATTATGTCAATCATTTCCATATAACCCGCCTCAATACCCCTGACAGATCGATTCTGTCAGGGGTTTTGTATTGTCTGCCATGATGTCCGGATCCCGGACGAAAAATAAGGAATTGCTAAAAAAATATTGTATTGGTTATCTTTTTATGTTACAATTTTCTTGTACTGCATATGACCCCCATCTCTATCTTATCCTTATTTCTTTCAGGAGGTATTATTTATGAAAATTACGGAAACCCTGCAGGACAACATCTGTACACTCTCGGTAGAAGGTGACGTCGATACCCTCACGGCTCCCGAACTGGAAAAAACGATAGAATCTTATGCTCCCCGATGTCAGAAAATGATTCTGGATCTGGCAGGAGTCGGCTATATTTCTTCCGCCGGAATCCGTACCGTTCTTAAAGCACGTCAACTGATGGGAAATGAACATCTGGTTCTGAAAAACCTGAATCAAAATATCCTGGGAATTTTCAGAATCACCGGTTTCCTCAATGCCCTGAACATTGAATCATGAAGAGAAAACATTCTATTTTCTGGAAACTGGTATTGGTTATCCTTCCGTTGGTATTACTGGCGGATGCCGTTATTCTTGTCGCCGCTTATAAAATCACCTACGACTCAACCATAGACTTTTGTCGGGAAGATGTCTATGAAGCAGCTATGATTGCGGCTCAGGAATTTGAAATGTTCAATCCGAGTGATATCAAGAATGCGGAACAGTGTAATCCGTACTTTGACAGTCTCTGTGAGACGATGGGAATGCAATATATCTATACCGAAACCATCCGGCCCGATCAGAATAATAAAGTCTATCTTTCTCTCGGTTTCGGAAAAGAAGCTCCTGAAGATGCCAGGACTTCTCATCATTCCGGCTATGTCGCCAATGTCGTGCTCGATGAAGAAATCCGGGCTCAGACCAAAAACGAAACGACTTTTCTGTTCTATAACAATGAATACGGCAACACCATTATCTGCTTTACACCGGTCACTCGTCATTTGGATTATGATCAGAATTCCGAATTGGCTTCTCTTCGTGTGATTGACGAAACCCTCAGTATCGCCGGAGCGGAAATGTCGATTGATAATGTGGTGCAGAAGGTCCATTACCGCTATCTGATGATCTCACTGCCGGTGATTATCGCTTCCATCATGATCGTTCTTATCATCTGTTTCATTATCCAGAAGAAAATGGTCAGACCTGTTAAAATGATCAGCCGTAAAATGTCAGAGTTCGTTTCTGACAGAGAGGAAAAATTTGAACCGCTGGTATTCAAAGGACATGATGAACTGTCGGAAATGGCGCATTCCTTTAACTCTATGGCAACAGAAATCGATCAGTATATTGAAGATATCTCAAGGCTGAACCGTGAAAAGGCTATGCAGGAAACGGAACTTACTATTGCGCATAATATCCAGATGGGCTTCCTCGAACCAACGGATTTTCAGAATGAAAATGCCGTGATTCATGCCCGGATGACACCTGCCAAAGATGTCGGCGGTGATCTGTATGACTATCAGATACTCAAGGACGGCAGTATCTGTATTATCATTGCGGATGTTTCCGGAAAAGGTGTGTCGGCGGCTCTCTTTATGGCAAATGCCATTACCATGCTGCGGCAATATGCCGAAGCAGGATTGTCACCCGGACAGATTATGGTGGAATATAATAACCATCTCTCCACTCATAATCCTAACATGATGTTTATTACCACCTTTATCGGGATCTATCATCCGGATACCGGCCGGTTTATCTATTCCAATGCAGGTCATAATCCTCCGTATCTTCTTTCCGATTCCCTGATCGAAATTGAAAGTTCCTGCCAGCCCGCAGCCGGAATTCTCTCTCAGATCGATTATACCGAAATGTCACTGCAGCTGAAATCCGGTGACACCGTCTTCCTCTATACCGACGGCGTGACCGAAGCAAAAAATGCCGGGAATGAACTCTTTGAAGACGATCGTCTGCGGAAGATCCTTTCCGGCCATCTCCATGAATCCGGAGCATCCATTATGCAGTCCGTTCTTGACGGAATCAGCGAGTTTACGGTCAATACCGAACAGAGTGATGATATTACCGTTCTGACTCTGACGGTTCCGGAGAAACAACAGACCTTGCTGCATCTGGATGCCAGAACCGAAAATCTGATCGTCATCAATCAAGCCCTCGAATCATTACTGCTTTCTGAGGATGATCTGGCAGCACTCCGGCTTATGGCGGAAGAAATCTTTGTCAATATCTGCAGCTATGCCTATGAAGACGCCTCCGGTCAGGTGGATGTGTGTATCACTTCCGATGATAATAAGATCTCACTGACTTTTTCCGATAACGGGAAACCCTTTGACCCTACAAAGGATGTTCTGGATATCGATACCTATGATATGGATACCCGTATCGGCGGACTGGGCCGCTTCCTGACATTTGAAATTGCCGATGATTATTCCTACCGCTATCAGGACGGAAAAAATATTCTGCAGATTACAAAAAACAAACAAAAGGAATCTGCCCCTCCCTCATCCGGATAACCGGAATCAATCTTTTCCGCTGAATCGTCCCGACAATATCGGAAAACCAATAACAGGCGCATGAACTGTCCAAAGACAATCATACGCCTGTTTGCTTTTGTGATTAACTTTTGAGAGCCGGGGTGCTGTCAGAAGAACCGTTCTGATAATTGTTGGTAATATTTTCCGTTGTCGATGTGGAAAGTACACCCTTGATCGGATCGGCTGCCGCTTTGACAAGACCGTTCAGTTCTTCGTTAAAGCTCTTTCCGTTCAGCGCCAGATTCTTGGTATCAAGAATCTTCATCAGTTCCGGGATACCTGCCAGTGTACTCAGCAGAGCATTGTCTGACTGTCCACCCTGTGAGCTGCCGCCGATATTGACAAACTGAGCATTCTTACCCAGTTCCGCCATGATCGTTGCGGTTTTCGTAGCGATCTCGATTCTTGCCTGTGTTTCGATCTTGACTTTCTCGATCTCAAAGTTGACTTTCTCATTGGAGGCACGGGCTTCTGCCAATGCTCTTTCACCTTCCGCCTTTGCCATCAGTCTTGCTTTTTCGGCTTCGGCTTCCGCAATACCTTTCATCTTCGCCACTTCCGCTTCTGCAGAACCTTCTTTTCTGATTCGTTCGGCTTCGGCTTCTGCCTTGATCTTAATCGCATTCGCTTCTTTTTCGGCAACCTGAACCTGCGCTTCTGCATCTATCTTTTTGATATTGGCGGCGGCTTCGGCTTCAATCTGCTTTCTTTGTTTTTCGGCTTCGGCTTTTGTGGCAATAACGTCTTTTTCTTTCTGTGCGGCAAGATTCGCCTGTTCCTGTCTGACAACCTCTACTCTACCTTGCTGTTCAGCCACTTCCTGCTGACGAACCGTTTTCTGTAATTCACCAGCAATGGCGGCGTCCGCTTCGGCTTTATCGGTCTGGGATCTGAATTCTGCCAGTCTCAGTTTGTTATCTCTTTCCTTTTCGGCGATTTCAAGCTGGGATGCTAATTCATTCTGTTTGGCTGTTTTCTCAGCGGCAGCTTTCTGTGTACGGACTTCCTGATCGACCATTGCCGTTGTTGTTTCGGCGGTCTTTCTCTTTTCCTGCATATCCGGCGCTGCCATGTTGTCATAGTATCCGTTATTATCGGTAATGTCCTGAATATTCAGGGAGACAAGTTCCATGCCCATGTTGACCATCTCATCCGAAACGATCTCTTTGACTTTTTCCGTAAAGGTCTGCTTATCCATCAATACGGCTTCCGGCGTCATCGAGGCTACGATATCACGTACCGCACCTGTCAGTGTCAGACGTACATCATTGATGATGCCGTTCTGACCTCTCTCTTTGAACGACATGATCGCTTTCTTCAGTCTGCTCATATCGTTGACGTCCGGTCTGATCTGTGCCGTCCAGTCGATAATGATCGGTACGGCTGTTTTTGTCTTTACTTCATCACGGTCTGCCGTGACAGTCAGCATACAGAGGTCAAAATACTGAGCCTTTCTGAATATCGGAATGACAAAACTGCCTCCGCTGACTTTGATTTTCGGCTCCTTACCGCCTGTAACGATCAGCGCCTTATCAATATCCGCGACTTTATAAATACTGCACAGGAATATGATAAGTGCAATCAATACCACAACGCCAATTCCTAAAGGGATCAGAATTTCTTCCATTTTTTGTTCCTCCTTCGTATTATCGGAAATCCTTCTTCCGATAATAGATTACTTGATTTCCTACGATTTTAATTATACCGGAATCATGGAGAAAATGTATCGAAAAGCATCCCCTCTGTTTTCGAAAAAATCGTGTTTCTCCGACTTTTGATCGAACAATATCGAAAAAATGAAATATCTCTATCAAAAGGCATTGCTGCAAATCTGAAATTGACTGTTTCATTCTCCGATCAGATGTTGTATAATAATGGTAAAAGAATGAAACAAGGGAGAAAACTGTCATGAATGACAATCTATCCGCTTACTCTTCCGATGATTCTGACCGGCGTATCGAATCTGTTCTCCCCTATTATCAGGAATTTCATATTTTTATCACTTTTGAAAATATTTCACTCTCCTCTCCCCGGAGTGAAAAGATTGCCGTGGAACGTTGGAAGAATTTCCTCGCATCCTGTGGGAAATCACCGGAAGAAATTCAATCACATCTCGATCGCAGAGGAACCGAGGTCCTTCCCATTACCATTGAACAACAGTGAGCGCTTCTGCGTGAGTGTGGGTTCCGTTCTGCCGATATTCTGTGGACATCCTGTCTGCAGACCGGATTCTTTGCCGTTAAATAAAATCGTACCGGTTTTTTCTTACCGTTTGCGTCAGACTCATCACCGTTCAGGGAATACATGATGCATCAATCAAATTGGAGGAATTTATATGGAAATACTTGTATCGGGACTTTTAAATATCGAAACCACGGTTTCTGTCAGGGGATTTCCTATCCCATATTATCCGATTGATTATCCGTTTTTCGGCATCCATTCCGATGTATCGGGCGTCGGTTATAATATTGCAAAAGCACTAACCGTTTTAGGCGATCATGTCAGTCTTTTTTCCTTTTTGGGTTCGGACGATGAAGCACGGAGAATCCTCGACAGACTGCATAAAGACGGTATCTCTACCGATCATATCCGTCAGACTCTGAAAAACACCCCCGTTTCTTCGGTGCTGTTCGACCCGCAGGGAAAACGACAGATCTATTGTGATCTGAAAGATATTCAGGATCAGATGATTCTGCCCGATACGGTCGGAGATGAACTGCATCACTGTCAGATCGCTGCCCTTTGTAATATCAATTTCAATCGACAGCTGATTCAAAAAGCCAGACAACAAGCGATT
>CACYCN010000317.1 GCA_902772895.1 uncultured Ruminococcus sp. | reverse complement strand
TTTTGATGTTCCGCCGGAGCCCTGCCCCGTGATCCTGCCGGGAATCTGTCCCCGGACCTGTATGATCGCGCTTTCTTTCATTTCTGACAATTATTTCTGTCAGCGCCGGAATGATTGTTCGGTTATTGATTCTGTTTGCTTTTTTTCATCCTTTTGATCTGTTTTTTATCCAGTGCCCGGAACCATGTCAATAACGGCGCCGTCATCAATGACACAAACAATACCACCGCATTGACGATGGATATGGTTAAAAATACCACTTTACTGATATCTCCCGAAGTGGTAAATACCAGAAGATTCACGGCTACCAGGATCGAACAGGCAATCATAACCGGAATGAACCGGTATTTTTTAATGACTTCAAAAGGCTTTTTGCAATGATAACATTCCTGTATTTTTCCCTTCATCATGATAATATCCTTATAGCGGTAAACCGTTTCACAATAAGGACATTTTCGAAGTGTCGACATTGTATTTCACCCTTTATGAGTCAGATTGGTCAGCATTCTGTGTCAGATCCAGCGCTACTTTGGTCTGACCAAGGTCTTCTTCCGGAAGATCCGGTTCATTGGTAGGAACAGCAGCCGGTTCCGTTATGGCTTTCATCACTTGTGTATGATTTTTTGCCTTCATGAAGCGTGTTGAAAAATCTTCTTCCACATCCAGTTTCACGGGTTTCGCTTTCTGATGGGATAACGCCTGCTGATAAGCCGCTTCACTGGGCATATTCGGAATCGATTTATCTTTCAGTCTCGTGACGGCACTCTTATCCTTACACGGTACCAATCGTACCAGTAACGGAACAAAAATATAAAATAATAAAAACGGTACGAATAAAAAAATCAGTCCGATCAGATTGCCGTGATCTCCGATAAAGGAATATATGACGACAATCAGAAGTGCGAGGATACAAACTACACTGGCTATCGCATATGCTACCTTGCTGATATAGACATTGGAGATACATTGACAGGATTCACAATTGTATTCTCCTTTTGTTTTCAAAAACATGGAACCTAAGTACGAGACTCTCTTATGACAATAAGGACATCTCGGAAGTCTGAAAACCTTATGCATGAAAAACATCCTTTCCTGTGCAGACGCCTGCACATATCACCGGTTCTCTTCGGTAATTCCTCTCGAAAATCAGCCGGTTATCCTGTCGTCTGACTCAGCCCTGCTCTTCTGATCAGTGTCACAGGGGCAAGCTGACAGATATAGATCCTGATCTCACCGTTTTCACGGCAGATCACAAAAGATTTCGGCAGTTCGGCCGAGACATTGACAATTCTGCCTTCCTTTTCCCCCTGTGCCAGAAAATCCCTTGTTTTATAGGAAACCGTAGACTTATCCAGATCGAAAATGCCGATAATATCATCTTTTCTGACAATCGTGTTATTTCCCAGATGAAGATACACCGTTAATTTCCTCCTGTCACGGTCATTTTTCCATTACTGATATAAATTTTATGCGGCGCATCGATTTCCGATTCACAACAGGTAATAAATACCTGCAGACCGCTGAGTTCATGGATGAGATAATTCTGCCGGGAACGATCCAGTTCACTCAGCACATCATCCAACAGGATCACGGGTTTTTCTCCTTTTTCCTGTCCCAGTACGGACGCTTCCGCTAATTTCAGCGCAAGAACCGCACTTCTCTGCTGTCCCTGAGAACCGAAACTTCTTGCTTCCTTGTCATTGATCCTGACCAGCAGATCGTCCCGGTGAATCCCGCTGCCGGTATAACCGCAGTCAATATCATCCCGCTGCTTTTCCGTCAGTACATTCATCATTTTTTCTCTTAATTCCGCAAATTCCATTTGCTCGGAACCGCCGTAGCAGGTTTTATATACCAGCTGCAGCCGTTCTTTATTACGGGAAATTCCCTGATAGAATTCGATTGCCGGTTCCGAAAGCAGCCGGATATACCGGAATCGTTCCAGCGCTATGGCGGCTCCTTCATAAGCCAGTCTGTCATTCCAGATATCCAGGGTATCTTCCAGTTCCCTGTGTCTGGGGATATCCTTCAGCAGAGAATT
>CACYCN010000316.1 GCA_902772895.1 uncultured Ruminococcus sp. | reverse complement strand
TCAGAAGATCCAGGGCGAAGGCTGGATGGATTTTGACGTACTGATCACCACCCCTGATATGATGGGTCTGGTAGGTCGTCTCGGTAAGATCCTCGGTCCGAGAGGTCTTATGCCGAACCCCAAGGCCGGTACCGTTACTCCTGATATTGCAAGAGCAATCAAGGAAGCAAAAGCCGGTAAGATCGAGTATCGTCTCGACAAAACCAATATCATTCACTGCCCGATCGGTAAGGTAAGCTTTGGTACCGATAAGATCGCTGAGAACTTCGACGCTCTCGTAAACGCTATCATCAAGGCTAAGCCCGCTGCTGCCAAGGGTCAGTATATCAGATCCTGCGCAGTGACCACAACCATGGGGCCGTCTGTCAGAATCAACCCCGCTAAAATCGGCGGCGCTGTCTGATTGGAATGATCTTTCGTCAGGAAATCCGATTTCCTGACATACGAAAAATGCTTGACAAGTCAATATTCGTATGTTATAATCATAAATGCTGTTGACCAAAGACAGCAGGTGCGTAAAAGCATAATGGGTTTCCCGCCTGCCGAGGTTGTGCGTGATCAATATCCGACAGGATCATTCTGCGCCTTCCTTGCGAAAGGGAAGGCGCTTTTTTGCGTCAATATTCAAGGAGGTGAAATGTTTTGCCGAGTCAGAAGATTTTAGAGCAGAAGCAACAGGCTGTTGCGGAGCTTGCTGAAAGAATCCAGAATTCTATTGCAGGCGTCATCGTTGACTATAAGGGTATTACAGTTGAGGATGATACCAAGCTGAGAAAGGAACTCCGTGAGAACGGCGTTAAGTACACCGTTGTTAAGAATACCATGATCAAGCGTGCAGCAGAAAAGGCAGGACTTGACGGTGTAGATGAGGTGCTCAACGGCACTTCCGCTATTGCAACCTGTGATGAGGATTATGTTGCAGCAGCACGTATCCTTCAGAAGTTTGCAGATGCACATGAGAACTTTACCGTAAAGACCGGTTATATCGATAATGAAATAATCAGTCTGGAAAAGGTTAAGAGCCTTGCAAAGCTTCCCACAAGAGAAGTATTGCTGGCAAATGTCCTGGGCGCATTCCAGGCACCGATCGCTTCTTTCGCAAGAGCTGTACAGGCTATTGTTGACAAGAGCGGCGAAGAAGCTCCCGCAGAGGCAGCAGCTGAAGAGGCTCCTGCCGCAGAAGCATAATGAAAAATCAAATCCGAAATATGGAGGTAAATTAAAATGGCATCAGAGAAAGTTACAGCAATTGTAGAAGAATTAAAGGGTCTTACTGTACTCGAGCTCTCCGAGCTGGTACATGCAGTAGAAGATGAGTTCGGCGTATCCGCAGCTGCAGCCGTTGCAGTTGCAGGTCCTGTAGACGGCGGCACTGCTGCTGCTGCTGAGCAGACCGAATTTGACGTAATCCTGAAGGCTCCCGGCGCTGAGAAGATCAAGGTTATCAAGGTTGTTCGTGAGATCACCGGTCTTGGTCTGAAGGAAGCTAAGGCTCTCGTAGACGGCGCTCCGAAGGCTGTTAAGGAAGCTGTCAGCAAGGATGACGCAGAAGCAATCAGAGCTAAGCTTGCAGAAGTTGGCGCAGAGGTTGAGGTTAAATAATTAACCCCTCTTTTCAGAGTCCGACTACCAACGAAATCCACCACAGGAGGTGCAAGTTATGGCAAAATGTGAGATTTGCGGTAAGGGAGTAACCTTTGGAATCAAAGTATCTCACTCACACAGACGCTCCAACAGAGCCTGGAAGCCCAATGTCGTCAAGGTTAAGGCGATCGTTAACGGCAGTCCTAAAAGAGTGAATGTCTGCACCCGTTGCTTGCGTTCAGGCAAGGTGACAAGAGCCGTATAATTTTGATAACCGGCTTTTCGGCTATTAATTCTCACAGGCGTATGACTATCTGTCCGGATAGTTCATGCGCCTGTTTTTTTGATATCTTTTCGGAAAAGATTTCCCTGACCGGAAACTGCTTTCCGGCAATATAATAACAAGGCGTATGACGACTATCATAGCAGGTCATACGCCTTGTTTGGTTTTTTACTTATTCTGAATCAAAAAAATTTATCTCTGTTCCGGATCCTGAGCGCACGGTTCAGGATCGTGATCTGATATAGGAATCGATGGCTTTGGCGGCGGCTTTCCCGGCACCCATGGCGAGAATAACCGTAGCGGCACCGGTGACGGCATCGCCGCCGGCATACACGCCGTCACGACTGGTTTTCCCGCTGTCACCGTCGGTGACAATACAGCCGCGTCGATTGGTTTCCAATCCGGGCGTGGTGGAACGGAGTAAGGGGTTCGGACTTGTACCGATCGCCATAATCATCGTGTCTACTTCAAAGGTGAACTCACTGCCTTCTTTGACAACAGGGCTGCGGCGTCCGCTGGCGTCGGGTTCGCCTAATTCCATCTCGACACACTTCATGCCGCAGACTTCACCGTTTTCGTCACCGATGACTTCTACCGGATTCGTCAGGGTGCGGAAAATGATGCCCTCTTCCTGCGCGTGTTCCACTTCTTCCTTACGGGCAGGCAGTTCTTCCATGCCTCGGCGGTAAACGATGGTGACTTCTTCGGCGCCCATGCGCTTGGCGGAACGGGCAGCATCCATCGCTACATTGCCGCCGCCTACAACGGCGACTTTTTTGCTGTGTTTGATCGGCGTTTTGCTGTCCGGGAGATAGGCTTTCATCAGATTGATCCGTGTCAGGTATTCATTCGCCGAATATACGCCCTTCAGACTCTCACCGGGAATATTCATGAATCGTGGCAGTCCGGCGCCGCTGCCGATATAAATCGCTTCATAGCCCATGTCAAACAATTCGTCAATGGTCAGTACTTTTCCGATCACCATGTTGGTCTGAATTTCGACCCCGATGGCTTTCAGATTGTCGATTTCTTTCTGCACAATGATCTTCGGCAGACGGAATTCCGGAATGCCATAGACCAGTACGCCGCCCGCTAAGTGCAGCGCTTCAAAAATCGTGACCTGATATCCTGATTTCGCTAAATCTCCGGCAGCCGTTAATCCGCTGGGACCGGAGCCGATAATCGCTACTTTATGTCCGTTGGGTTCGGGACGCTGCGGAAGTTCGGCGCAGTGCTCTCTGTGATAATCGGCAACAAACCGCTCCAACCGTCCGATACCGACACTTTCTCCTTTGATTCCTCTGACACATTTGCTCTCACACTGACGCTCCTGCGGACACACTCTGCCGCATACCGCCGGTAAGGAACTTGTCCGGGCAATGATCTGATAGGCGCCTTCCATATCTTCGTTTGCGACCCGCTCTATGAATGCCGGAATATCAATGCTGACCGGACAGGCGGTGGTGCAGGGTTTGTTCTTACAGTTCAGACAGCGTTTCGCTTCATTGACCGCCATTTCATAAGTATAGCCGAGTGCTACTTCGTCAAAATTGGACTTTCTGATCTGCGGATCCTGTACCGGCATCGGACATTTCCTGGGATCCATATTTCTCTCTGTTGCCATCCTGTTAACCCTCCTGCTTTAACAAGTTGCATGAGGCTTCACGGGCGTGTGCCTCAAAATCTCTGTACATCGTTCCTCTGTGCATCGCTTCGTCAAAGTCTACTAAGTGTCCGTCAAAGTCGGGTCCGTCTACGCATGCAAACTTTGTCTCTCCGCCGACCGTCAGCCGGCAGCCTCCACACATTCCTGTGCCGTCAATCATGATCGGATTCATGCTGACGATCGTCCGGATGTTATATTTCTTCGTCAGCTGACAGACAAATTTCATCATGATGACAGGACCGATGGCGATGACTTCATCATATTCGTTTCCTGCCTGAATCAGCGATTCCAGAGCATTGGTGACAAGTCCCTTTTCTCCGTAACTTCCGTCGTCTGTCATGATTTTCAGAACCGTACTGACGTCTCTGAACTGCTGCTCCAGAATTACCAGATCTTTATTGCGGAAGCCTGCAATGCTGTGAACTTCACAGCCCAGTCCCGCTAATTTCTTGGCGATCGGATAGGCTATGGCACAGCCTACGCCTCCGCCTACCACCGCAACTTTTTTTAGTCCGTCTGTCTCACTGGGTCTGCCCAGCGGTCCGACAAAGTCCTGTAAACAGTCTCCTGCTTTCAGTGTGTCAAGCTCCATGGTGGCTCCGCCGACAATCTGATAAATGATCGTGACCGTCCCTTTTTCACGGTCAAAATCCGCTATCGTGAGCGGAACTCGTTCGCTGTCTTCTTTGGCGCGGAAAATGATAAACTGTCCCGGTTCTGCTTTTCTCGCTATCAATGGCGCTTCGATTTCCATCAGGGATACAGTCGGGTTCAGGGATTCTTTTCTGACGATCTGATACATGATTCTTTCGATCCTTTCTTTCTGCATCGCAAGACACCTGGTCTCGATGATGATTGATCACGGGGGTTCTTAAATACTCATTTTACCATAAAACTGCGTTTTATACAAGATGATATTGATGGATTCTGAAATTTTCCCTTACCATTATTAAAATCATGAAATACTATCGCCAATGAAATAATATCGAAAAATAATAATCTGATAATATAATATCTGACGGAACGCTCTTTGTCTTGTCTTATGATAGCCGCTTTTTTGCTCATGAAACAATATCAAAAACCCACTGTATCGGAAGGTGGTGTTCCTATGTGAAAGTTGCCCCAATATCTTTTCATATGTTGAAAAATCATTTGTGATATACGTACAAAAGTCCGCTGATTCAAATAGACAAGTTGACCAGTTTTTTGGATATAATATTTGATTGTAGTAATAATTCAGGGAAAAATCTGACAGTTTACAAAATTTCTTTTGTAATATTAGGCAAAATTCTTGAAAATAATGTCAGGGAATTAGTTGACAAATGCTAAAAATGGGGTTATAATGACATTAGCGGGATGTGATTTCCTTGATGTGTAAAATTGCCATTCGATAGTACAATAATGATTTTGTTTGAAAATAATGTGACAAATCATTTTTTTCGCTGCCATTTTACTCCGTATAGGAAAAATAATTGATGTTGCTTTGTCCGGAAAACAGGTAAAACGTGGAAGTAAGAGGAGACAAACTATGCTGCAGGAAGAACTAATGACTTTTAAAGAGACAGGGCTGAAGGGAGACTTTTTGTTACCCTTTACGGTATCTCATACCCGTATGCCGGAATTCTATACGACGTTTCCGATTCATTGGCATGATGAACTGGAAATTGTCTATGTGGATGAAGGAGAATTTGAGGAGAATATCAATTTTGAGGAATATCATGTCCGTCAGGGAGATGTCATTATCATTAAGCCGAAGACCATTCATTCCTTTCGTCAGTATGACAATCTGAAGGCAAGATTCCGTACCATGATCTTTGATCTGAGTCTGGTGACCGGTAATAATACGGATGCCTGTTCGGTGAAATATTTCAAGCCGTTTATTGAAAACAGCTATAATTCTCCGATCATTATTTCACAGGATTCTCCCCATTATCAGGAACTCAAGACTGTGTTATTATCGCTGATTGATACCTACTTCCGAAAGGAAGAGTATTTTGAACTGAAGCTGAAATCCGAATTATATGTCATGTTCCATATTTTGTTCAAGGACATTTTTACCCTCAGCAGTTCGGAAACAGACATTACAGACAGTACTTCGAAAAATATTAAGATCATTCTGGACTATATCCGTGAAAATTACATGAATCCGATCACCATTGATGAATTGGCGGATAAAGTCAATCTGAGTAAACATTATTTCATGCGATTCTTCAAAAAGTACATGGGAATGACGTGTATTGAATACATCAATGACTACCGGTTGAATATTGCGGCAAATCAGCTGCTCACTACCCGCACGCAGATTACCGATATTTCGGTGAGTATCGGTATTACCAATCTTTCCTATTTTAACCGTATCTTCAAAAAGAAATTCAACATGACCCCTAAGGAATACCGCCATAATTCCGCCATCCTCCAATAACCAGGGGGGACTTTCGAGTGAAAGTCCCCCCTGGACCCCCGAAAGCTGTATTTTTACACTTTCTTTTGTCATTTAACGTTTGTCCCCGGAACCGCATGATTTACGCCGTTTCGCGCGGCTAAACGAGGAAAGATACAGGACTTTCGAGTGAAAGTCCCCCCTGGACCCCCGAAAGCTGTGCTTGTCTGCTTTCATTTGTCATTTGCAGATTTATTCCAAGAGCCGAAAGATTTACGCCGTTTCGCGCGGCGAAACGAGGAAAGATACAGGACTTTCAAGTGAAAGTCCCCTGACCCCCGAAAGCTGTATTTTTACACTTTCTTTTGTCATTTGCAGATTATCAGTGCGGTAGGATTTACGCCGTTTCGCGCGGCAAAACGAGGAAAGATACAGGACTTTCAAGTGAAAGTCCCCCCTGGACCCCCGAAAGCTGTATTTATGTGTCAATTCTTGATAACAGGGAAGAATGACACATTATTTTTTTATTCCGACAAGAGAAATTACATCACGATAATTCTTTGACAGATCATCATTCCGGAGATAGTTTTCAAATAAACGGATCATAAGTGTCAGTTGGAAGTGCGGAATGGGATACAAGAGAAGACAGAAAGAGCGAGAAACACATCATAATCAAAACACGGTTTTTTTAGGAAGGGGGTCCGGGGGAAACCCTTTTTTTTTCTAAAAAAAGGGTTTCCCCCGCAGGGAAAAAGCTTGACAAACAGAGGGAGAATGTGCTAAAATAAGAACTTGCAGGCGTAGAGTCTGCGGAAGAGAAAACTGCCGGCAAAATGGATAGAAAACCACGGAGAGTGGAAGAATTTGAGGTAGTTTTTGATAAGAGAAGGTTTCCGGAGACGGAAGGAAACGGAAGGAAACCGAAGATTTTTTGAGCAAGGAGGTGCAAGAATTGCCAACATTTAACCAATTGGTTCGTAAGGGCAGAGAAGTATCTGAAAAGAAAGCAAAGGCTCCTGCACTGTTG
>CACYCN010000315.1 GCA_902772895.1 uncultured Ruminococcus sp. | reverse complement strand
GCGCTGCCTGTGTTCTGAGTGATACGGAAGATCACAAATTCAGCAGGCTTCACGGGCGCTACACCGATCACGCAGACCAGTCTGCCGTTGTCAATATCATCCTGAGACATCGTATTTCTGCCGATGTTGACAAAGAATGCTTCGTCAGCAGAAGCGCCTGCCAAAGAACCGTTCCGCCACATATTATTGAGGAATACACTAATCGTTCTCTGTACTCTTGTCCAGAGCGCCTGATCATTCGGCTCAAAAACAGCCCAGTTGGTATTGGCCTTGATGGATTCTTCGATGAAGATAAACAGACGGCGGATATTGACATACTTCCAGCTCGGATCACTGGAGGCTGTTCTGGCACCCCATACACGGATGCCCTGTCCCGGGAAGGAACGGATCAGGTTCACGCCCTTGGGATTGAGGATATCCTGCTCACCTTTATTGAACTGGCAGTCCAGTCCGACGCAAGCTCTGACAACTTCATTGGCAGGAGCTTTATGTACGCCTCTTGCGTTATCGCTTCTGGCAAACAGACCGATGACGGAACCTGAAGGCGGAATGGCAATATTCTTCTTGTCCAGCGGATCAAAGACCTGGAGCCACGGATGATACAATCCTGCATAGCTGGAAGAGAAAATATCACGGTGCGCCAGAATTTCATTAACTTTTCTGGCATTTCTCGGCAGATCCAGAACGGCAAAACGACTTGCCAGATTCTCACAGTGTGCCACCAATGTAAGCTGCACGTTCGGGTCAGTCACACCGGGCACTGCCATAATGGAAACCACATCGTTATCCAGGAAAGACTGGATACCGGTACGGTTACCTGCCCCACCGTCTACACCAATGAAATCAGCCGCTGAAAGATCGGATACGGAACCGTTGCTGCCGCCGCTGAATTCTGTTCCGACAACTGCCGCATCCGGCTCACCAAAAGAAGCAAACGGATCTGCAATTTCATTGGTACCGTTATAAGCTACCGTAATCAGATCGGACTTGGCAATCTTTTTCGCAATAAAGTTCGGAGCATCGATATTGAAAGATACATTTTCATAGCTTTCGGTGGAATCGGCATATTTCACTTCCAGAGAAAGCTCACAGGTTGATATCACTTTTGTCGGAAGAAGTTCGGTATCCGTGATATCAGCGGTAAATTCATTGACAAATGTCAGGACGTTATCCTGATTCTTTTCCACTTTATTATACTCAACGGTTTCGCCTTCGGTGAAAGCAACGATATCACCAGGATTAAATCCGGCGCTGTTCTTTACTTTATATTTTCTTTCGCCGAGTTTTTCAAAAGCCTGGGTTCTTGCCTTGGAAGCACGTCCGATTTTCAGGCTGATGCTGTCGCCCCATACGCCGGGATCCTTTGCGGCAAATGCCAGATCACCGATAGCAGCCTCTGCACATTTGGCACTGGACGGAGCTACTCTTGTAATGAAGCAGCGTGTACCTCCGTTGACGAAGAAATGCTCCACCGCATAAGCAAGGAAACGGTAATCTCCGAACTCGTTCTCCGACAGGAATCCGCCGTAAGTTCTTCTGAAATCCGCAAAATTCGTAACAAGCTGAGGAATACCTCCTACGGGACCCTTTTCAGCCAGTCCTACAAAACCGGCCGTACTGGTACCGACACCTTCCATCGGTTTACCGCCTGACTCAAACTCCTCAACATAAACACCAGGTGACAAATACTCTGCCATATTGATCGGCCTTTCCTTCTTCTTTCTTCCGGGACATTGCCCTCAGCTCTGCTCTGTATCTCAAAAGCAGCAGCCGGATCACGATAAAGGAAGGCCTTTCCTCCTTTCGAATATAATCTCATGCCATCGAATATCATTCTCTGATAAGATGTTTTAATTATAATCCTCCGCTCTAACAAAAACCATAATTCATTCTATAATCTGACGCTGTTTTTTTAACAGTTATTCTATTATTATTCCACTTTTTCCTCCTCAACTGATCATATCATCAAAAAAGCACCCGACAATCATTTTGATCGGGTGCTATAGGATGATGGAATAATAATCAGTGATCTTCCGACAGATCATCCTCCATAATATCGAATTGATCCTGTTCTTCCGTCAAGTCAGACATACCCTGAGTATCAGAATTGTCCGGAAGATTCGTTTCGTCCTGATCGGTATCTTCACCGTCATCCATGAGAGAGTGGTTCGTCCTGAGCGTACGGAAGAGCGGTACGTCTTTTCCGTTAAAATAGGTCTGCTGTCGGGCAAGTCTCATTCTTCGGATAAAACGGTTCTCGGATTCCGTTTTTTTTGTCACCACATTTTCTGCCGCCTGTTTTTCCTGCTGCAGAAGCGGATCCGGTTCCGTATGGGTACGAAGTTCCGTAAGACGTTTCCTGTCTTCTTCCAGAGAAAGAATCGGCATTGCCTCACGCTGCCGCGGACTGATACGCTGTGCCGCAATGAAACGCAGTTCCCGTAAGATACGGCTTTCCGGCAGATTCTTTCTTGTCCGGAACGCAAATGCCCCTTCTCCCTGTGAATAGGCATTCGTATAAAATTCCCCGAAATGGGCAAAAAAGGTTCTTCTTCGGGAACCCTTGATTCTTTTGTGGTCACTGGTCAGACTCGGAGAGTGAAATCCCTTCTGTGAGGTAACGGCAATGGTGATTCTTCCCTCCCGGTCGGAACCGACAGAAAGATTATCAAAGGAATTCTTTAGTCCGAATGTTTCCTTTGGCTGTTCTTCCTTGGGATGAGGATCATATCCTTCCATTCTGAGCTGCCTGCCCTGATCATTGACACGTTCATGTTCCATTCCTTCGGAAGACAGCAGCTTTTTTTCTTTTTCCAAAAAGTCCATTTTCTGCTGCCAAAACCGGTGACACGATGACCCATTCCGTCATTGGATAACCGGTTTTACAGGCAGTCCCCCCTTTCCCCATTTGAAATCAAGTGAAACCTGATTGATTATGAATTCAGTAAGTAATAGTACTCACCGGCTTCCGTCTTCGTGAAAGCCTTGCCGATTTTCGCAAATTCGTTTCTGACGGATAACAGAATCTGTTTCATGCCGACACTGCCGCTGTGTTCAGCAGCAGCAAGAAAGGCACTGTGAAGGGCAATATTTCTGATATTGCTGCCGGACAGTTCATACTGATCCACCAGAAAATCCCAGTCGATATCCGACAGAGGTACAGAACGGGGAAACGCTTTTTCCCAAAGCTGCCGGCGATGTGCCGCATCCGGAAACGGAAAATCAATAATAAACCGCATCCGGCGTTTGAATGCTTCATCAAAATTCTGCACCAGATTTGTCGCAAGGATGACAATCCCGTTATACTCTTCCATCTTCTGCAGCAGAAAAGCCGCTTCCATATTGCTGTATTTGTCATTGGCATCCTTGACTTCCGTACGTCTGGCAAACAGTACATCCGCTTCATCAAAGAACAGAATGGCACGACACCGTTTTCCCTTTTCAAAAATCTCGTTCAGATTTTTTTCCGTTTCACCGATGTATTTACTCACCACATTAGCAAGACTGATACGATAGATATCCATCCCCAGTTCCTTTGCCATCACCTGAGCGCCCATCGTTTTACCGGTCCCCGGAGGTCCGGTGAATATCATCGAAATACCACGGCCATAGGGCATCTTCTCTTCAAATCCCCAGTGATGATAAACCATATGCCGCAGCCGTACCTGATCACAGGCTTCCGAAAGACGCTGACGGCTTCGTTCCGGCAGGACAATATCCTGCCATCCGAATACACAGTTCAGTTTTACCGCTCTGCTGCCCATATCGGAAGCAAAGGAACGATAACAGCCGGTTTTCAGATCTGCTAATGTCAGTTTTTCCTGCGATGATAGCAACCGGGCATCATATAAAGCCCGTTTGATTTCCTGGGGTGTCATATCGAATTCCCCTGTCAGTTCGGCAAAGTCCACGTCGTCATCCAGTACATAGGAACGGCTCATTTCCTGCCAGAACCGATACTGTTCGGAAAGATCCGGTTTGTTCAG
>CACYCN010000314.1 GCA_902772895.1 uncultured Ruminococcus sp. | reverse complement strand
TGCAAAGTCTTTGCTTCTGACCGCCGGAGAAGTTGGAGCCGCCCTGGGCAACCTCGGAATCATAGCCGTTGCGCTTCTTCATGACAAAGCCGTCGGCGTCCGCGATTTCAGCCGCCCATCTGACGTCCTGAAGCGTCATTTCGGGATCCTTAAAGGCGATGTTGTCCTTGATGATGCCCTTAAAGAGGAAGCCTCTCTGCGGCGCATAACCGATGCGGTCTCTCAGGTCCTTCTGGAGAACGTTCTTGACGTTGACGCCGTCCACCAGCACCTCGCCTCTGGTGCAGTCAGCCATACGGGGAATCATGTTGATAATCGTCGTTTTACCGCTGCCGGTTGCGCCGATAAACGCAATCGTCTCACCCTGTTTGACCTTGAAGTTGATATCGGACACAGCCTCTTTGTCTGAACCGGGATAAGCGAAGCCGACATTTTTGAATTCGATGGTACCGGTTTCCTTGAAAGAGACGGGATTCTCGGTATCCATGACAGAAACCTCATGAACGATGACCTCGTTGATACGTTTGGCGCTGACGCTGGCTCTCGGCCAGATAACGATCAGGGTAATGAGAAGTACAAAGGATACAACGACCTGGTTGGCAAGCATGACAAACGCATTTGTTGCGCTGAAAGTTGCGTTAGCGGCTTCGATATCCAAACCGTTGATAACATAAGCGCTTGCCCACAGAATGGACAGGGACAGTCCCATCATGACCAGCATGACAAGGGGAGTGAAGACGGACAGCGTTCTGCCGGCAAAGATCTGTACCTTGGTGAAAGCGTTATTGACCTTTTCAAACTTGCTTTCCTGATAGGATTCGGCGTTGAAGGCTCTGACAACTCTGACGCCGGTCAGGTTCTCTCTGGAAGCCACGTTAAGGGCATCTGTCAGTTTCTGTACAATCTTATACTTCGGTGTCAGCATCAGAAGCAGAACAACAACGGAAGCGACAAGGATAAACAGCCAGATGCCGGTAACGATCGAAAGAGATGTATTGGCATATTGCAGCAGCGCAATAATAGACCAGATCATGGTGACAGGTGCAAAAAATGCGGTCTTTAAAAATGTGAGCCACGCAAGATGGACATTCTGCATATCGTTGGTGGTACGGGTGATCAAAGACTCGGTCGAGAAAGAAGCGAAATCCGAGATAGCGAACTTGTTAACTCTCTCATACATGATCTGTCTCAGGCGGGTAACGGTGTTACTGGCGGTTGCACTGGCTATGAATCGGATAATGACTTCGACTGCCGCCATCAAGATAGCGCAGATAACCATAAACAGGCCATACCACCAGATCTCGGCTACACCTTTTTCTCTGCTGGTCTGTACAGCGCCGGTAAGCAAGCTGATGTAGCCTACGATTTGCATCATGAAATACACTTCGCAAAGTGTCAGCAATAAAATGAAGATAATTGATATCCAATTTTTTGCTTTCATGTTTTTGAAAAGTAATTTGAACATGATATTCCCTCTTTTTAAAAAAATATGAAATTTTACTACTAATCCTTGATTGAAGGTTTACAGCTGTTAGCGGAAAATAACGCAGTTTCAGCTTATCGGTAAATGTTGATGCTTTTTATGGTGATTATTATCCGATAGTTGAATAAATCCGATCACTCAAAACTGTTCTGAGTGAAGTACCTTGTATTTGTTGAGTATGTCATCATATACGACAGATTCAAGGTGTTAATTTGCGAATGAGACGAGTCTCCTGCGAATCATTGAAGGATCATCTCCATATTGCCGGCAGGCGCTCATCATATTTTTCAGTTACCGCCCTGCATTTTCCGATCCGATCGTATCTGTGTTTGACATAACAGCAAATACCATACCGTTCCCCTTACGTTTGAACGTAAGGTCAATCAAGCTGCAGCGAAGGCGGAATAAGTTAATGACATTTCCATCGTCAGCGGATCAGTTGTTCCGATGTTACGGTTTCCCTCACGGATTTCCTGACGAACCGCCGATAAATGGTTGACTTATTCCGTCCATGCCGGTCAGGGAGGACTTTCGTTGGGGGGGTAAGCCTCTAAGACAGACTTTTCCACGTACGAATCACCAATTTTTTGAATTTCGAATTGTTTCATGTGGGCATCCTTCTTTCTGTAATAAATTTTCTATTGTCTCTGCACAAAGCAGCTTGACATAGCTGACTGAATATCGTAACGGAAAAGCCACTGTTACGATATACCTGAGGGTGTCCCGACTAACGGTCTGAAGCCGTTATGAGAAATGAAGTTCTATAGTATGATACTCATTTCAGAACCCATATACACTGTTATAAACAAAAGCAATATACAAAAACAAGATATTTTATGGATTTAGATGTTCCATTATGGAACATCCCATTGGAGAATGATGATAAAAATAGTAAAATAGAAATGGCTTTTGTATTATTTCGATGTGAGATAAAAGTGATACAAAAGCTTAATGATTCCGGATCCTCCGTTAAGGTGTACCGATTCGGAGTCAAAAAAATTTTTTAAGAGGTGCTTTTATGACCGTATTATTCATTATTTTAGGCATTTTGCTGGTGATTGGAGGTTTTTCCTGTATCTTCACTCCGTTGCTCACCTTTATGAACATCGGATATTTTGTCGTGATACTGATAACGGCTTTCGGTATCGCCGGCATTATCAAAGCAATTGCCGAAAAACGATTCGGTGTCAACTTTGTGTTCAGTATCCTGAGTGTTGTGCTGGGTGGTGTCATGCTGTTGTTCCCCGGCTCCCTGCTCTTCGCCGAAAGCGTCATGCTGATCCTGACAGCCGCATGGTTTGTACTGATGGGAATCGTTACGATTGTCAATGCGGTATCGTCAAAAAACAGGAACGGATCCAAGATGTGGATACTGGAGTTGATTTTCGGCATACTGGCTGTTCTCCTCGGCGCATATTCGTTCTTCCATCCGACGATTATGGCGGTATCGATCGGTGTGCTGATCGGAATCTTCTTCATCGAAACGGGCTTTACCCTGATGTTCAGCGGCATTGCCGATAAAGATTAATTGTCAGCTGAGAGAAAGCAACATCTGTCAAAGTACACACTGCATGAGATCATTTGCCCCAAGAGGTACTTTTGGGCATAGCAGGAGGTCATAGATATGACAAATAATGAAAACGACTCTGCCAAAAGCGAGACCGTCAAACAAAGTGATACTCCTTCTGAAAACGTAATCAAAGAGAAAAAACCCTTTTTGACCGAAAAGAAAATCGAAACTGTCGTTGCGGTCCTTCTGGGCATTACCACGCTGCTTTCGGCATGGGCTACATGGATCGGCTCTCTGCATGGCGGACTCCAGTCTATCAATTTTACAATGAGCAATAACACAGCCTCACAGAGCAGCGCAGAATACAATCTGTGTATGCAGCTGTATCTTTCCGATAGTATGTCATGGGACATCTTAAAAAGCTATTACGATGACCTGGAAACGGCAAAAGCGGAAGGCGATCAGTCAAAGATAGACAGTATAAACGGAAAGATCGAGAAATTCAAAAAGGAAAATATCAGCGATATTCTGATCGAAGGCATGAAGTGGATGGAGGAAAATAACGAAGATAATCCGTTTAAAATGCCGGGTATGACCGAAAAGTATTTTGAGTCGGCGCTGGAAACGCTGAAAGAGTCTAATAAACTGCTTGAAGAAGGAAAGAGAGATAACACAAAGGGTGACTCTTATAATCTGGTGACAGTTATATATTCGCTGACGCTTTTCCTGCTCGGTATCGTCGGCACATTCAAAAGTATGCCGAACCGGATAGCGGTTCTGGTGATCGCAATTGTGTTTCTGATATTCGGTATCATTTATATGTGTCATATACCGCTGCCAACGGGCTTTGGACAGATGAATTTCTTTGAATTCAATCAATAACGGTTTCTCAAAGTCTCAAAATGTCTGCCTGGCAGAAGAAGCCGACATATCAAAACTCATCGTAGTGAAAACACGGAGCCGGAATAAACCGACTCCGTGTTTTATCAGTATCTCTGATAAGTATCCATTTTTTCTCACAAGGTGAATTATCTCACAACGATTGGGACGATCTGACGAAAAAACCGACGGCGCATGGATGAAACGATTTTTTACGGTATTGTCTGACCGTTTGATGGAGCTTCTGATACAATTATCCCGTTAATTACGATCTCTTTTATGTGATGGGGATCAATAAGATAGAGTTGATTGTCAAACAAGCCGCCCATACTCTCAGGAATACTTCTGAATATGCAGTTCATCATTACTGATTTTTCCCCATAGGTACAACCGTTTGCAATGAGATAGTATTTTTCTCCGGAGCTTGTAATTATATAGCATTTGTCCATGTCTGGCAAAGTAACTTTTTCTTTCGTTTTGGCAGACAGGATAATACCAAGGGGGGAAACGGATAATTTTCCGCATTCCGTTTCAACATGAAAAGCCTTTGTTAAAAGCTCACTGCTGACAGAATAACTGTTACCCTTCTTTTCATCATTCATTGTAAAAGTGATCTCAAAGGGCAGGCTTACTGTTTTTATCCTTCCGCTGATAACATCAAAGCTGTTATCATGATAGAGGATATCCGAATAATAATAGCTGTTTGTCCAGAGATCGTATGAAAAAGCGGGTGCGTTTTCATTCTGGAGCTTCCTGGCACTTTCAAGGCATTCATGATCCATACTGTCAAATTTTCCTAATGTATTTTCAATGCTTGCAAGAAGATAGCTGTAGCTTTTTATGCTGATCTTTCGGTCTTGCAGACTGTCTCCGTAAGGTTGGAGGTCTATCAGTATCCTCAGAGTTTTTCCGTTATCCTCCAGACCATAAAACGATGTATGACCTAAACCGTTAAGGCTGTCCGGAATGCCGGCATTATTTTCTTTTCCGATCACTACCTCCAGATCGTGTCTATGTTCCCTGTCAGGGTCATCCCAGTCTTCAATACGGGCAGTTACGTTTCCTCGTTTGACGATATTGAATTCATTATAGGTAAACCTGTCACCGTTTTTCTT
>CACYCN010000313.1 GCA_902772895.1 uncultured Ruminococcus sp. | reverse complement strand
CGGCTCTTGCAATCAACAAAAAATGACCCTCGAAAGTGGGAAAACACAGCTTTCGGGGGTCCAGGGGGGACTTTCACTTGAAAGTCCCCCCTGGTTAGAGGAGGGATTTCAGTTTTTCGGCAGTTTGTTGAGCTTCAGGGTTCAGGACAGATTCGATCTTACCTTCATCGCAGGCTTTCGCGCCGGCAGGATCAATCGGCAGACGGCCGAGAATGTCAAGACTATATTCCTGAGCGATATGCTCAAGATTACTCTCACCGAAAAGATAATGTTTTTTGCCGCAGTCGGGACACTCAAAATAACTCATATTCTCAACAATACCTAAAATCGGAATATTCATCAGCTGAGCCATTTTAACCGCTTTGGTCACGATCATAGAAACGAGTTCCTGCGGGGACGTAACAATGATAATACCGTCCAGAGGAAGTGATTGGAAAATAGTCAGCGGAACATCACCGGTTCCGGGAGGCATATCGACAAACATATAGTCAACATCCTTCCAGTAAACATCGGTCCAGAACTGCTTGACCGTTCCGGCAAGAACAGGACCTCTCCATACAACCGGGTCCGTCTCGTTTTCCAGAAGAAGATTAACGGACATGATATCAATTCCGGATGCAGTAGTAATCGGGAGAATTCCCTTTTCTGAGCCAAGCGCCTTTTCCCTGATACCGAATGCTTTCGGAATAGACGGACCGGTAATATCAGCGTCCAGAATAGCGGTATGATATCCCATTCTGCTGAACATCACAGCCATCAGGGAAGTAACGGTAGATTTACCGACACCGCCTTTGCCGCTGACAATGCCGATCACCTTTTTAACGGAACTATAGGCATTGAGCTTTTCGGTAAGGTCCTGCGGTTCGCCTCTTGAGGGGCAGTCTACGCCGCAGGAAGAACAATCGTGGGTACATTCTTCTGACATGGTTGACATCCTTTCCAATCATCATTTTCTATCTGATACCATCATCATAGGACGGTATGGGAAACCAATTTCATGACAAATCTCCTGCAGTCTGCCAGTGAGATTCAGACCATCACAGAATACCGTCAATCAGTCTTGTTTCTGCTCAGAAGACGACTTATCAAAAGCCGCATTCATTTTATCAAGTTGATCCAGAATATCCTGTCTGTCCTCAGGAGAGAGTTCCGGAATTTCCTCTTCGGGTTCTTCTTCCACAGGCGCTTCAGGATCTTTATGATCCTCACCGTCAGCCGGCTGCTGATCAGCCGCCGGTTCTTCGGAACGATCCAGTTCATAGCCGCTGAGGAAGGTATAGGGAATCCCATAGCCCAGCGCCACGCCTGCCAGATAGATCAGTTCGGAACGGCCGCTGATTGCCTCACCAAAGGGAAGCCCCGTTGCAAAGGAAGCAACGATAATATACAGCGCAGGCAGTACCATTACCAACAGGGTTGTCACAGAAAAACGCCATACCTGTTTACCGTCTCCGATTCTGGTGGCATAGAATAACACGGCGCCGAAAATAGCGAATACCAAAGCTGTCATCAGGTTCATCATGCCTTTATTCATCGCAAAATTATCTTTGATAAGACCGACAAAGAAATAGGCACAAATAATAAATGCGGTAATCAGAAAAGCGGAAAATAAAAGGTTCCACAAGTCTTTCTTTTTCTTATTCATGTATGATTGACCTCCGTAATGAAAAATAGAGAAACATATAGGCTATTGTATCACGATATCAGGAATTATAATTCTATACAAGAATTAAACTGTTTTTTTCTTTTTAGCGACCAGACAAAGCCAACCACGTTCCTCCGAGCGTTCCACGATTTCGAGAGAGACCGGAAGTTTTGACAAAACCTCCTCTGCTCTGACATCGATAATACCGCTCATAATAAAGACCGTATTCTCATTCATGAATTTTTCGATATCATGAGACAGCATGATAATAGCATCCGCCACGATATTAGCGGTAATAATATCAAATGTTCCCTCTGCCTTTTCAGCGAGATTACCGTGAATCCCGGTATAGCGATCTCCGACCTGATTCAGAGCGGCATTCTGCCGTGACGCCTTGACAGCCAGTTCATCGATATCGATCCCGAGAGCATTCCGAGCGCCCAGCAGAATAGCGGCAACCGATAGGATTCCGCTGCCGCAGCCGACATCAAGAACGGTAGCATCCGGAAAGACATATTTTTCCAAAGCCTGCAGACACAGACGTGTTGTCTCATGGGTACCGGT
>CACYCN010000312.1 GCA_902772895.1 uncultured Ruminococcus sp. | reverse complement strand
GATTATTGAAATGGGTGCCCTGAAGCCGTTCAGTGAAGATGTGGCAAAGGAACTGGCAGAAGATGCGTCCAGAAATAAAAGTCAGACGACTGATCTGACCATACAGGAACTGACGGCGACATCGCTGCAGGGGTGCCGGTATTTTGATGACAGATTCCCGGAGGGGACTCCCATTTACTTTAAGCCTACCCTGATGGTGACCAGTCCGGTACCGTGTCCGGACGAAGAACTGGCAGTGCGGACGGTCATCAAAGATTCCTACGGCAATATTCTCATCGATAAGACGGATTCGTTATCCTATCGTTATGAGGTGGATTTCTATCGTCAGATGGTGACGGATGATTCGATCTGTATCGCCGATCTGCCGACAGGCGATTACACTGCCGAAGTGACGATCAATTCGGAACATCAGATTCTGGAAGCCTATTATACCAATAACAGCAAGACCTATTCGTTTTCTGTCATAGCGCCGACGGTAAATGTCAGTACCATGTCTGTGATACCGAAGGAGTTTACATTTGCTGATGAGGAGGATTCGATTGATGTACCGATGCTCTATGTCGGCTTTGACGAACTGGAGTATCTCAGCACCAACCTGATGATCTCATATTATGACTTTGACGGGAACTGGACAGAATGGAGCGCCTGCGCCATCATCGATGTCGATATCCATGATCCCTGGGAAGATCTGGACCGTATCCTGCCGGATTATGCAGAGATAGAAAAAAAGGGTTCCCAATTCCGTCTGGCGGCAGTATTGGAGATGGAAAAAGGATATCATGAGGTAATCTATTCGGATATCTATGATCTCGAGTTCCAGTCGATCGAACTCGTTCAGGCGGAGACCAATCCGGAGGAATATACGCCTCTTGATGTCGGCGGCAATCATCTGAAAAACGGAGAATCTATCGGATTCCGGATTCTGAACCGTTCGACAATTGCTGATGCCGATTCTTCAATGAAATATCAGATCCTCGCAGCGGATGTGTCTTATTGGTCAGGAGAGCCGGACAAAGTCATTGTTGACTGGACGGATTTGGAAGTAAAACCGGGCGAAAGTTCGGAACTGATCTCCTTTGATTCCTGGGAAGGCAACGAGATGGAAGGCTGTGTCGATTTCTATGTCAGGATTAGCTTAAAGAATCGCGCGACGAGCTATTATCGATTCCTTGCCGAGGTGCTGATTCATGAAAGACCGGGCATTGTTGTCAATAGCTATGAATATTCCGAGCAGCGGAATGCCTATGACGGTCTCACTTCCTTATATGAAGCCGTTTCCTATTATCAGGAAATGAAAATGACAGAAGAATTCATCACCTTTGCGCCGAATGAATCGTATTTTGACGACGATGATGACTGGTACGGCAAGAAGGACAATGAGGGGAAAAGAGCCGCTCTGCAGAAAGGTGATTCCGGTAAGCAGAGTGCCGGTTCGTGGATTCCGGCGTTTGTCAACTCCATTGATACGCTTGAAATTACCGGTACGGTAAAAATTGACGGATCCTTTACCGATCCGGACGGCGAATTCGACTATCCCGCCATTGTTAACTATCTGTATTTCGGTTTACAGCAGATGTTCCATGTAACAGACACCGGTAACCTGTATCTGTGTAATATAGAACTCACCGGTCATCTGGAATATCATAACGGCGGTGTGATTCTGAATGAAGGCGGCACGGTCCTTCTGGAAAACGTTCAGATCGATAACTGTCAGGTCGAAGAAGGCGCCGGCGGCGTTATCTACACTGACGGCGGTACGGTTACTGTTCGGAATTGCTCGTTCCACGGGAATCATGCGACATACGGCGGCAGTGTCATTGATATGAGAGAGGCGGATGTCAATATTCTGAACAGTGTGTTCTACTATAACGGCGGCTTTGATCCCGAAACAGGATTGACCCGTTCGGTGATCCTGAATAATAGCGGTTCTCTGCAGATCGTACAGTCCACATTTATTGACAATTACTGTCTGACCATCGAATCTAAGGGGAAAACGAATCTTCTGGCATGTGACTTCTCCTACGGAACCTACTTTGCGCCGGAAACTTCGGAACAGCTTGACTATATCCCCTACGGAAATGTCACGGCTTATGCCTGCACCTTTAACGGCAGCGGGAAAAAGATCACCATGAAGGATTGTGAAACCGGCTTGACGGTCGATCAACTGTACCGGATGGATCAGGAGTTCCTGGAGGAACAATATCCGGAAGCCGATTGTCCCTCCCGGAAATGGATCGAATATTTCCCGATTCATGAAAACAAGCTTTCTGTCAGGGCTGACGGTGACACATTGTCCTATACCGTCAACGGAACCGATTATCTCCCGACAGATATCCCGGTTGTCTTTTCACCGGAAGACTATGAAGTGGATGCGCTCGGCCGTGTCCGTGAGAATCATAATACCTATGGTTATCTCCGTCTCTTCAAAGAAGACGATTCCGAGCAATCCAGTAAACAGGAAGAATCCAGTAAACAGGAAGAATCCAG
>CACYCN010000311.1 GCA_902772895.1 uncultured Ruminococcus sp. | reverse complement strand
TTTTTTTCGGAATAGTCGTTGTTGGCTGAAGTTCCGTTCCGATGGTTTTCTGTTATCATTATAACAGGATGATGGTGTTTCTTCAAGACTTTCGTGTCTATATACAAGGAGAAAAACAAGGAAAATCACAGGTATTGTCAGAAGAATCAACGATTCCGGAAGAGTCGTTATCCCCCCAGATCCGCCTACGCTCAGAATCCGTGACAGATCACATTCGCACATGAACATGGTTTTATTATGGCGATCAAGGAGATTGCAGAGAGATTACATATTACAGCATGAGGAAAGCCGTCCGGGGTGAATTATCCGGCGGCTTTTGAAATGCTGTCTTGTATTTTTGAATAAAAGCAAAATAATATAGTGAATTTGATTGATTTTTGAATATCGATGTATTACAATTGAAAGTGATAGTCATTGTTTATATTTGTAACCATGGGAGGTGATTTTATGGCAGTTCTGAAATGTAAAATGTGCGGCGGAACGCTTGAAATAAATGAAGACATGAGTGTGTGTGAATGTGAATACTGCGGTACGCAGCAGACCGTTACCACTTCAAAAGATGAAAATATGCAGGCGCTGTTCAACCGCGCGAATATCCTGCGTATGAAAAGTGAGTTCGATAAGGCGGAACAGCTTTATGAAAAACTGGTTCAGTCTGATCCTGACGATGCAGAAGCGCATTGGGGGCTGATTCTCTGTAAGTATGGCATCGAATATGTGGAAGACCCTGCTACTTTCAAGCGGATTCCCACCTGTCACAGAACTTCCTTTGATTCCATCATCGCCGATGAGGATTATAAGGGAGCCCTGCGCTGTGCGGATATGATACAGCGTGGTGTTTATGAGCGTGAGGCAAAGGAAATCGACCGTCTGCAAAAGGAGATCCTTGCCCTCTCTGCAAAAGAAGACCCCTATGATGTGTTCATCTGCTACAAGGAGTCCGATCACGGCAGCCATACCCCTGACAGTGTCATTGCCAACGATATCTATCACCAACTCACCAACGAGGGCTTCAAGGTATTCTATGCGGCGATCACCCTCGAAGATAAGCTGGGTTCCGCGTATGAACCTTGTATTTTTGCAGCTCTCAACAGTGCGAAAGTCATGCTGGCCATCGGTACAAAGCCGGAATATTTTACGGCGGTCTGGGTCAAGAATGAATGGTCACGTTTTCTGAAAATGATGAAGAAGGACCGCTCCAAATTGCTCATTCCCTGCTATAAGGATATGGACGCCTACGAATTGCCGGAGGAATTCTCTCACCTTCAGGCACAGGACATGAGTAAGATCGGTTTTATCAATGACGTTGTGCGTGGTATTAAAAAGGTCATTGTCAAGGATGAGCCGAAAACAACTAACGTTAAACCCGCCGGCACTGCCACCGTTCCGACCGGCAATCCCACGGCAAACTCTCTTATCAAGCGCGCCTTCATTTTTCTGGAAGACGAAGACTGGGATAGTGCTGATGAATACTGCGAGAAAGCTCTCGACATCGACCCCGAAAATGTACAGGCTTATCTGAGTAAGCTGATGGCGGAGATGAAGGTCAACAAGCGTGAAGACCTGAAAAACTGCGCTCAGCCTTTTGATAACAGTGGAAACTATCAGAAGGTCATGCGCTATGGCGATAATGCACTCAAAAAAGAATTGGAAGACTGCACGAGCTACATAAAAGGACGAAACGAGAACGCACGATTGTCCGGAATCTATAATGACGCTATTTCTGCTATGAACTCGGCAAAAACAGAAAAAGAGTTCAAAGCGGCGGCGGAAATGTTCAAAACGATTTCCGGCTACAAGGACGCTGATGCTCTGACCAGGCAGTGTCTTGAACGTGCCGAGGTTTGTCGGAAAGATGATATATACACTTCCGCAATGTCACAAATGAAAAAACAAACGGTAGACGGCTATGAAGCGGCAATAAACAAGTTCAGCACAATATCCGGCTGGAAGGATATCATAGCTGTTTCGGCAGGTCAGTGGCACACAGTAGGGCTGAAAAAAGACGGCACCGTTGTGGCTGTGGGGGATAATGATGACGGTCAATGCAAGGTATCCGTCTGGCAATTGAAAGTGGAAGAGTAAAAATGGCTGACGAACTTCAGCCGCTTTGCAATCCCCTCTCAGCTGTCACGGCTGGGCAGTCACGGCTCAGCTGACGGATGAAGGAAAGCAATCTGCAAATATCTTGGAAAATGAAAGAAAGCGTTCCCCGCCCACCATAACGGCCGGGGGACGCTGTTTTGTTACGAGTAATCGTTCTGACACTATTATCAATTCAACTTAGCGCGGGATTTTATTCTTCCATCAGGCGTTCGGGAATGAAACAGTTAATGTAACAAAAAATATTGATTTACGTATACTTTTGGGTTTATTATAATGTATAGGACGATGGAAGAAGCAGAATCACAACCACTATAAAAAATGCGAAGATAAGAAATCAAGGAGTACGATACAACGAATCCGTTTATTCCGGAGATTTTAAGAAAACTGCGAACTGAAAAAGGGCTTTCACAGCAGGAATCAGCGGATCATTGGCGGACGACAACAGGATCAAGTTCAGCGGAGGTCTGACTGTCTTGGAGGAGGTGAGACCGAATATCTCGGTCACAGGCTTTACCAAACGGGCGGATGCCATGCAAAAGAGAGGAGAAAAACATATGAAATCAAACAAAATATATCAGGTTGCCACATTACAGGCTTTAGCGCTTGGCTATACAAGACCTGT
>CACYCN010000310.1 GCA_902772895.1 uncultured Ruminococcus sp. | reverse complement strand
TGGATACCTGTCTCTATGATCCGAAAGAACGGGTGATCCTGCCGCATCCTTTGTGCGATTACCGTGTGACGGACCTGACCGAAATCGTCAGCCTGTAACGGTTCACTCAGATTTAAAACTGCCGTATACCGAAAGGAGTGACAAAATGCCGGAATTTATTGTGCCGCAGGAACTGGACGGAATTACCGTCAAAAATTTCCTGCGCAGACATTGTCAGGTTTCCGCCAGACTGCTGGCCCGGCTGAAACGGGTGGAAAACGGCATGACGGTCAACGGGACTTCTATCAAAAGTATTGACAGATTGCGGGGCGGTGATACCCTCTGTCTGGTTTTTCCGCAGGATCAATGCGAAATCGTACCGGTCAATATGCCGCTGTCGGTCGTCTATGAAGACGCCGATGTTCTGGCAGTCGATAAACCTCCCGGTCTGCCGGTACATCCGGTTCATCAGTATCAGCAGAATACCCTTGCCAACGGTGTGATGGCTTATGCCAGAGATTACGGAGCATCTTATACCTTCCGTGCCGTCAACCGTCTGGATAAGGATACCTCCGGTCTGGTACTGATTGCCAAAAACAGTTATGCCCATACCTTTCTGGCTCAGCATACACAAAAAATCTATCTGGCTCTCTGTGAAGGCAGGATTGAAACGGACGGTGTCATCGATACGCCGATCCGTATCAAGGAAGGACATACGATTCAGCGGGAAGTGGGAGAAGGCGGTGTATGTGCGGTAACACATTATCATGTGCTGGGTCACCGCAACGGTCATACCGATCTGGAACTGTGGCTGGAATACGGCCGTACCCATCAGATCCGTACCCATCTCTCTTCTATCGGTCATCCGCTGGCAGGAGATGATATGTACGGCGGACATCGGGATTATTTTCACCGGCAATGTCTTCACTGCGCCGTGCTGACTTTTGTGCATCCCCTGACAAAGAAAACCATTACCGTTCAGAGTAAACCGCCGCATCTGTTTGACTTTCCCGAACAGGGGGATCCTTTTTCGGAATGACCGGAGAGGACTTTGAAAATTTCAGGAATGAACCCCGCAGGAAATGCATATACTGTACTGTGATCATTGTCTGCGATACATACGAAATCAAAACCGGGAATCCGGAACGATCAGCGTCTGCAATAAAACCGGCTGTTATGACAGCATACACCAAACCAAACAAACAGGAATAAAATATACTGTGTTGATACGGACAATGATTATTTTTCCTGTTGACGGGACACAATAGGAATATCGGCACATCGCTATGCGGTTTCGCCGCAAATAAAGATTCGGAGCGTGAAAACGATGAACATTCGGCGAGGAGATATTTACTATGCGGATCTGAGCCCCGTAGTCGGCTCGGAACAAGGCGGTATCCGTCCGGTTCTGATTATTCAGAATAATGTGGGGAACCGCTTCAGCCCTACCGTGATCGCTGCGGCGATTACCAGCCGGGAATCCAAGGCTAAACTGCCTACCCATATCCGGTTGTATGCCAATCACAGCGGACTTTCCAAGGATTCCGTTGTCCTTCTGGAACAGATCAGAACCATTGACAAACGAAAAAAAAAAAAAAAAATGGGAACACTCAATAGTCTCGATATGTATAAAGTTGACGAAGCACTGTCCATCAGTTTCGGACTGGGCGCTGAGGAAATCAAAAAACAGGCTACATAACAGAAGCGGTTTCGGTTTTTGTTATGCGGCGTCGGCACCGGAGCATCCTTCCGGTGCCATTCTTTTTTCGGAAGAAAACCGTTTTCCGGTTTCCCGGTTTCAACATTTTTTGTTGTATCAATGTGATATGATGCATCTGGAACCCCTCCCCGGAATGTAATGCACAATCTTAAAACGTGTGGGGTGAAGAGTGAGGAGCGAGGGGTGTGGAGTGAGGAGTGTGGAGTGTGAAGAGTGGTATATGTTGATGTATTGCTGGGGGTCAATCTGATCGTAGATTATGTACTGTTGATGACGGTGGGAAAACTGTTGTCCCTCCCGCTGAAACGAAAAAGAGTATTATTGGGGGCAGGATTGGGAGCGGCAGGTTCATTGGTAATTCTGCTGCCGCCGATGCCGGTAGGTATTTCGGTACTGATCAGTATTGCCGAAGCCTGTCTGATGACGGCGGCTGCGGTCTGTCCGGTGAGCGGAAGGGTTTTCGCAAAAGCAGCCGCCTTGTTGTTTCTCGTGAGTTTCCTGTACAGCGGTTTTATGATGGCGGCAATGAGTCTCTTTGCGGCAAGGTATATTGCCGTTCGGAACGGTGCGGTCTATGTGGGAATGTCACCCTTTTTACTGATCGGTCTGACATTGCTGTGTTATGGACTGCTCCGGCTGTTTTATGGCTTATCGGGAACAAGGATCCGGGGAAGCCGCTGTCGGGTGAGTGTCCGATATGAGGGAGAAATTCAGGAACTGGACGGTATGATCGATACCGGGAATAGACTGCATGAACCGTTTTCCGGCGAGTGCGTCATCGTAGCAAATGAAGAAAAATTCGGGAATATGCCCGGCTTTCGGGCAATTCTTGACAGGAAGGAAAATGCGGAATTTCACAAAGGGATCCGGATGGTACCGTTTTCGTCGGTTGGCGGCAGCGGACTGATTCCGGCGTTTCGTCCAAAAGAAATACGGATCATTTGGGATAATAAGGAATGTAAAGTCAGCGCCTGGCTTGCGTTATGCAGCCGAAACCGTCTTTCGGAAGGGTGCGATGTGCTGGTACCCTACGAACTGATTATGAAAGGAAGTTGACCTATGCACAGTTTTGCCGGCTTTTCCAGACGAATCGTTTCCGGACTGTCTGCTTTGAAGATGACGATCAACGGGACCGACGGTGTTTACTACATAAACGGTCCCGAAACTCTCCCGCCTCCCCTGAAAGCGGATGAGGAAGCCGCTATTATGAAACGGATCGAAAACGGTGATCCAAAAGCAAGAGAGCCGCTGATTACTCATAATCTGCGGCTGGTGGTTTATATCGCTAAAAAATTTGAATCTCCGTCGGCCAATGTCGAGGATCTGATCTCTATCGGTACGATCGGACTGATCAAGGCAGTCAATACGTTTTGCCCTGAAAGAAATATCAAGCTTGCAACATATGCGTCACGCTGTATCGAAAATGAAATTCTGATGTATCTGCGGAAGAGTGCGCAGCAAAAAAACGAAATCTCCATTGATGAACCCCTCAATGTGGACTGGGACGGCAATGAACTGCTGATTTCGGATATTCTCGGCAGTGATGACGATGTTGTCAACCGCCGTATTGAACAGGAATCCGAACAGAAACAACTGATGGAAGCGGTTATGCAGTTGGGCGAACGGGAACTGACCATTATGGAACTGCGTTTTGGACTAAACGGTAAAAAAGCCCATACCCAGAAGCAGGTTGCCGATCGGTTGGGAATTTCTCAGTCTTATATCTCCCGTCTGGAAAAGAAAATTATTTCCCGTCTCAAAGAAAATATCCGGGAAAAAGAGACTTCCTGAGTTTCAGTCCTGCCTTTGGCATCCGCAGGGGATGAGTACCTGGGTCTATGAAATTTTTCTGTGTTTCGTGCCGCCGCAAGAAATAAACAGCCGTAGATTTTATTCTATGGCGGAGATGTTTTTGGTGTGACATTCTAATCTCGTATCATGCGGCGGCATGATGAAGTGAAGCAAAAAACCGTCATTTTCGCTGTAATCATATTTCAGTTCCTTTCCGTCAAGCCAAAAACGATATTGGGTATCCGTTGCGATCAGATGATAAGTCAGACGGACCTTCTTCCCGGAACGATACCGGTTTCTGGCACCTTTATAGCTTTTTTTCTGTCCGCAATAGTCGATGGAATAGGTCGGCACAGAAAAATACAGCGCCAGCAGGATCATGCCGATGCCTGCCAGTCCAAAGGAACCGATGAGTAATGCCAAAGCACCTTCCATGACGACATCTCCTTTCTGGATGGGGAACGGTTGACGGCGTTCTCCCGGAAACCTGTCATTGCCGGTTCTGCCAATTTTCTGGTTTGTGATATCTTTTCTGTTATTATATATTATTTCTGCTTTTTCTGCAAGGGTGATTGACAATTTTAGGCTTTTCCGCTATAATATCCTTGTTCAGAAAATAATATCGGCGGGCGTGGTGAAATTGGCAGACACGCAAGATTTAGGTTCTTGTGCCCTACGGTGTGCAGGTTCAAGTCCTGTCGCCCGCACTCTGAGAGGAAAGCAGCCGGACGGGCTGCTTTTTTTCTCAGGATTTCATTTGTCGGAAAGGAGAAGCAGCTATGAAGATCGTATTGACGGATGCCAGGACGGTATTTGACGAACTGGTGACGGATGAACCCCTGCGCCAGATCGGAGAAGTCATTTCCCATGGCTTACTGAAATATGAGGAGGTGGCGGAAGCGGTCGCAGAAGCGGATCTCATTGTCTGCAATAAAACACTGATGAATGCGCATACCCTCCGCTATGCCAAAAAACTTCGCTATATCGGACTGTTTGCCACAGGGTATAATAATATTGATATTCCCTATTGCCGGGAACATGGGATTACCGTCTGTAATGCCGGTTCGTATTCGACCAATGCCGTTGCGCAGCATACCTTTGCGCTGATTTTAGCCCATTATAATAATACGGCGCGCTATCATCAATATGTCATGGAAGGCCGTTGGAAACGCAGTCCTACTTTTTCGCCCTTTGACTATCCGCTGAATGAACTGGCAGGAAAAACGATCGGTATTGTCGGACTTGGTGCAATCGGTCAGGCGGTAGCCAGGATCGCACTTGCCTTTGGAATGAATGTCATCGCCTATAACCGCAGTCCGAGAGCAATTGCCGGTGTCAGAATGACCGGATTGGAGGAACTGCTGCATCTGAGCGATATCGTGACGGTGCATTGTCCGCTGAATCCGGATTCCGATAAGATGTTCTGCCGCTCAGCCTTTGAAAAAATGAAACAGGGCGCCTTGTTTGTCAATACGGCAAGAGGCGGTGTGGTAGTCGAACAGGATCTGTTTGATGCATTGGAAAGCGGTCATCTCGGCGGTGCCTGTGTGGATGTACTTAACGTGGAACCCATGGAAGAAAACTGTATTCTGATGGAAGCAAAAAATTGTATCATTACGCCTCATATCGCCTGGGCGCCGGTGGAAACCCGTCAGCGTCTGATGGGGATCGTGACAGATAATATCCGGCAGTTCCTTAACGGTACGCCGGTTAATGTTGTCAGCTGAATCCGGAATGTAAAGCGCCGGATATCGGGATGGCAGAAAGAGCAACAACAATGGTACATACCGGGATTGCGGTTCCTGTATAGGTAAAGGTTGAATCATAATTTGTCATAATTTGTCAATGAAAAAACAGAGTCTGCTTGAAACGGCCGACTCTGTTTTTTTGTGACGCGGCAACAATTTGTACGAAATAACAATTTTTTGGTCGATATTTCTATGTACAAATGATAAAAAAGATGGTATAATGAACATAGATATTATTTCGGAAATCCAAATAAAGGAGGAGTTTATATGGCAAAAGAGAAAACTAAAAAAGGGACAAATCCGAAAGAATCGGAAGGCATCGAGAAAATTAAAGACAGAATCAAAGAAATGAAAGGCGAAATACTGATCATGAATGCAGCGGTATTTCTGCTGGGATTGGTCATGGTTATTGTGCCGGATCTGTTTGATCAGTTTATCGGGCAGATTCTGGGCTGTGTGCTGATTGTGTGGGGTGTGCTGCGGTGTATCTCGTTCCTGCGCTTGAAGGGCGAGGAAATGTTTGGTTCCTTTGCTCTGGTACAGGGTGCGGCGATGTTTGGCTTTGGCGTCTTCTTCCTGGTCAAACCCGATGAGTTCAAACAGTTATTGAATACCGTATTGATTCTGATTATCCTGGTGGTTGCGGTATTGAAACTGCAATATGCCATCAATTATATCAAGCTGAAAGTAAAGTCATGGTGGGTTCATCTGATTGCGGCTGCTTTGATGCTCGGTTTTGGCGTGATCGCTATCCTGAAACCCGGTGATTTTGCTGTAGTGACCCTGCTGACAAGAGTGATCGGTATCTGTTTTGTCATCAGCGGTATCTGGGATACCATATCTGTCCTGATGATGTCGAAGATTCTGAAAAAATCCGTTCAGGAAGCGGAAGCCGCTAAGCCTAAGTATGTTCCTGCGGTGGCGGAGGACAAGAAGCCGGCTCCTGAACCGGAAAAAAAGTCCGAGAAAAAGAAGCAGAAGTCTAAGAATGAAGAAACAACCCATTTCTCTGATCCGGAACTGAATGACATCGATAACCTGGATTACGGCGATCAATGGGACGAAAAGAAAAAATAACAATCCTGCGGCGGCAAGCTGCCGCACCCAATTCGCGCTATCGTTCGCATACGCTCACTCTGACTTTCTGAACCCTACTTCATTGTCCGCAGATCACCGGCGCGGAGCGGGCAGAAAAATCATCCCATCCGCCGCCGCAGCCCGAAGGGCTGCTTTCCGGCTACTATAATCAAACAGGCGCATGACTACGGTTTGGGTAGTTCATGCGCCTG
>CACYCN010000309.1 GCA_902772895.1 uncultured Ruminococcus sp. | reverse complement strand
CTTCCGACACGTCAGAACTGACCTCAGCAGACTGGGAACAACTGAAAAAGGATCAGATTTCGCAGAATTCACAGGCTTCCACTTTTGAATTCAACAAAACAGACGGGTCTGTCAGCGGAAGTGAATTAGAAGCCATTTCAAAATTAAAAGAAGAACAGTCCAGACATAACGATGACTGGATCTATCTGTTCTGGGGAATCCTGTTGATCACACTGGCAGCATCGATCATTACGGTAATCATCATCACCACCGTTGTTTCGAAGAAGAAGTTAGCCGCAGCCGCAGCATCCAAAAAGACAACCCGGACCATGCCGGAAGATATTTTGTCGGATTCACGGATTGCCGCCAGACGAAAAACCACTGTCATGCCGCCGGCCCGGTCCGGTAAGCAAAACGCTGCCAAGTCCGGTAACACGGACACAGGAAAGAAAGATATCTACAGCAGTTCATCCGGAAACAATGCCGGCGAAACACTGACAGATATCTTCAGTTCTTCCACCCGCAGCTCCGACAATAAAAAGAAAGATATTACGAGTTCTTCCACAGGAAGCTCCGACAATAAAAAGAAAGATATTTCAGGTTCTTCCAACGGAAATTCCGACAGTAAGAAGAAAGGCATTTCAGGTTCTTCCACAGGAAACGCTAACGGCAAGAAAAAAGAAAATGCCAGATCTTCTCCGAGCAGTCCGGACAGCAAAAAGAAGGAAACGCTGAGCAAGAGTGACACTGCCGAGCTGGACGTCAGGAAGATCCAGGAAAAAAGCAAAGAAAAGAATGAGGGCAAAAAGCCATAACCGGTATCGACGCCCGCTAACAGACAAAAACGGTTCCGCTTCGCACGATCAGAAACTTCTGCCGTCACCGACGGAAACAACGACCCGTGCGATCCATATACATCTGCAAAGCTTGAAACGGAGGAAAGAGTCAGAATGAACAATCAGGAACTTTTGGAAATGGAAAAAAACGCCTGTAAGGTAAGAATGTATGCGATCGAGGGAGTGTTTAACGCAAAATCAGGACATCCCGGCGGTTCACTTTCCGCAGCCGATATCATCACCTATCTCTATTTCAAGGAAATGAATATCGACCCGAAGAACCCCAAAGCCGCTGACCGTGACCGTTTTGTTCTTTCCAAGGGTCATTGCTGTCCGGCGCTGTACGGAGCGCTGGCACTGAAGGGATATTTTCCTGCGGAAGAGATTCAGTCTCTCCGTCATATCGGCGCAATGCTTCAGGGTCATCCGGATATGAAGAACACCCCGGGTGTTGACATGAGTTCCGGCTCACTGGGTCAGGGAATTTCCGCAGCCTGCGGCATGGCACTGGCGGGCAAATATGATAA
This sequence comes from uncultured Ruminococcus sp., assembly GCA_902772895.1. Taxonomy (GTDB): domain Bacteria; phylum Bacillota; class Clostridia; order Oscillospirales; family Acutalibacteraceae; genus UBA1213. Next base: position 5,639 of record CACYCN010000309.1, on the reverse strand, counting down.
GGCCGATTATCGTGTTTATGCGATGCTGGGCGACGGCGAATGTGAAGAAGGACAGGTCTGGGAGGCTGCGATGTTTGCCTCTCATAACAAACTGGACAATCTCTGTGCCATCGTAGATTTCAACGGACTTCAGATCGACGGACACGTCAATGAAGTAGCAGGTCTGGAACCCATCGATCAGAAATTTGAAAGTTTCGGCTTTGAGGTCATCAAGATTGACGGACATAACTTTGACGAAATCGAAGCGGCATTTGAAAAAGCCAAGACCGTCAAAGGCAAGCCCACGGTAATCATCGCCACTACCGTCAAGGGTAAGGGCGTATCCTACATGGAGAACCAGGTAGGCTGGCACGGCAAAGCGCCGAACGCTGATGAATACAAAATCGCAAAAGAAGAGTTGGAAGCACAGCTCAGAGCATTGGAGGCATAATCATGGCAGAGACAAAAAAGATTGCAACAAGAGAAAGCTTCGGACTGGCACTTTGCGAGTTAGCAAAGGAGCATCCCGAGATCGTTGTTCTGGACGCTGACCTGGCGGCAGCCACCAAAACAGATATTTTCAAGAGAGCATATCCCGACCGTTTCTTTGACTGCGGCATTTCCGAAGGCAACATGATCGGAGTGGCAGCCGGACTGGCAGCCTGCGGCAAGGTTCCCTTTGCAGCATCCTTTGCCATGTTTGCCACCGGCAGAGCCTATGAGCAGATCAGAAACTCCGTCGGTTATCCTCACCTGAACGTCAAGATTGCAGGTTCCCACGCCGGTATTTCCGTCGGAGAAGACGGTGCCACCCATCAGTGCTGTGAAGATCTGGCGCTGATGAGAACCATTCCGGGGATGGTTGTTCTGAATCCTGCCGACCACTATGAAATGACGGAAGCGGTAAAGGCAGCTTTCCTTTATAACGGACCGGTTTATATCCGTTTAGGCAGACTGGCGATCGAAAGCTTCAATGATCCCGAACATTATCAGTTCGAGATCGGCAAAGGCATCACCCTTGAGGAAGGCAGCGACGTTACCGTCATCGCCACCGGATTGGTAGTCAATGAAGCCCTGAAAGCCGTCAGAGTCCTCAAAGAGAAAGGCATCAATGCCCGCCTGATCAACATGCATACGATCAAGCCCATTGACAAGGACATCATCATCAAAGCCGCCAAAGAAACCGGCAAGATCATCACGGTCGAAGAACACAGCATCATCGGCGGTCTGGGCGAAGCAGTCAGCTCCGTCACCGCTGAATTCTGTCCGGTTCCCGTGAAGAAGATCGGCATCGATGATATTTACGGACACAGCGGTCCTGCACTGGGACTTCTTGCCGAGTTCGGACTTGACGCAGCCGGTCTGGCAAAGCGCATCGAAGCGCTCGTCAAAGCCTGATTCTGATCAAACTTTCAACAGACGCATCGGCCGCCCGGTCATGCGTCTGTTTTTTCCCTTTCCATATGGTCGAGGGCTTTCCGCCCACCGAACCCCGCAAGTCTTTGAAAAAGCCTGATCGAAACGTTTCTGTTTCCTGTTTTGAGACGAACGAATCAACCGATTCTGACCGGAACACCGTTATGACGTTCGTCCGTGGGATTCCGAAATCCTGACGGACATTCATGATGACCGGCAGCAGAATCTTGACATTTGCATGAGAGTGTGCTATACTATATAAAACAGTAATCCTATCTGTTTTATATGTTTTATATTAAGGAGGAAAAATCATGGAAAGAAACAAAAAACAAGAACACCTGAAATATCTGATTCTGACAGCCGTATTCAGCGCATTAGTCTATGTTCTGACCGCCTTTGTCAAGATTCCGACCCATCAGGGTTACATTCATCTCGGCGACGGAATGATCTATCTGGCAGCGGCGTTACTGCCCACGCCCTATGCAATGGCAGCAGGCGCCATTGGCGGCGGACTGTCGGATTATCTGTCCGGCTATCCGATGTGGGTACTTCCGACAGTGATCATCAAAGCGCTGACCGTCCTTGCCTTTACACACCATAAACCCACCATTGTCAACAAGCGCAATATTGCCGCCATTCTGCCCGGCACGCTGATTTGTGTAGGCGGCTATTATCTTGCTTCGGCACTGCTTTACAGCAGCTGGATCACACCGCTTCTTGATGTGCCGACCAACTGCATCCAGAGTGCGGCAGGCGCTGTCCTGTTCCTTTTTGTAGGCTTCACCTTAGATAAGTCAAATTTCAAAAAGCGTTTTCTGAACACCTCCGCCACCAAAAAAGCTTCCTAAGATTTCCCCTGTCAGAGGATGAATTGTCATTCACTGACAGGGGATTTTTTCAGAACCGGCATAAAAATCAAAAAAATTTACAAAAAGGTTTCCGCACATCTTGCAAAAGTGTGTTGTTTTCTGTTACAATATGTCTATAGGAAATACCAGAAAGGAGGAACCCCAGAATGATAAAAAAAGAGAAATATGATCATCCGGAAGTCATACACTTACTGAAACGAAAGAAAAAAGGATTACTGCGACTGATTTTCAGCCGGTTCGGCATCACTGCGCTGCTCCTGATCCTTCAGATCGCACTGATCATCGCAGTTGCGATCTATTTTAATGAATACACGGCATTGATCACCATGTTCGGAGGCGCTTTCACGGTCATCATGGTATTGCATCTGTTCGAGAGTGATATGGATGCCACCGCAAAACTGACATGGCTGTTACTGATGATTATTTTTCCGCTTCCGATTTCGGTCATGCTGGTTCTGACAAAACACAATATCGGTCATCGGATGATCACTCGCAAGCTCAAGCAGCTTACCGAAGAATCAAAAGGAATGATTCAACAGGATGAATCCGTACTCCGGGAACCGGAAATCGTAGACTCCGCTACGGACGATCTATGTCATTACCTGAATCTGACAGGCTGTTATCCGCTGTACCGGAACACCCAGGTCACCTATTTCCCATTGGGAGAGCAAAAGTATGAAGCCATGCTGCGGGAACTGAAAAAAGCCAAAAAATATATCTTCATGGAATACTTTATCATCGGTGAAGGATTGATGTGGGGCAGTATCCTGAAGATTCTGGCGGAAAAGGCTGCCGAAGGAGTAGACGTACGCGTCATGTATGACGGAATGTGCGAGATCTCGGCATTATCCTCGTCCTATCCGGAACGAATGGCAAAATACGGCATCAAATGCAAGGCATTTTCCCGGCTTCTGCCCTTTGTTTCCACCCACTATAACTACCGGGATCACCGTAAGATTCTGGTCATCGACGGAGAAGTCGCTTTCAACGGCGGCGTAAACTTAGCGGATGAATATATCAACCATATCGAACGTTTTGGTCACTGGAAAGACACGGCTCTCATGCTCAAAGGAGATGCTGTGCAGAGTTTCACCCTCATGTTCCTGCAGATGTGGAACATAACCGAAAAACAAACCGACTGGAAACCCTTTATCCGCAGCGGCGAATCGTCCTCCCATGACGGTCTGCCTTCAGATACCAAAAGTTCATTGGCAGCTCCTGCGGGATCCGTCAGTCAGAACCGGAAAGAATGCGACGGTTTTGTCATGCCATATGCAGACAGTCCGCTTGACGGCTTTAAAGTCGGTGAAAACATTTATATGGACATTCTGAACCGTGCCAAGAAGTATGTTCATATCATGACGCCGTATCTTGTTCTGGATAACGAACTGGAAACCGCCCTGAAATATGCCGCTCAGCGAGGTATTGACGTCAAGCTGATCCTGCCGGGCATTCCCGACAAAAAAATGGCATATGCCCTTGCCAAGTCCTATTACATCTACCTGATCAATGCGGGTATCAAGATTTATGAATACACCCCCGGATTTGTTCATGCCAAAGTATTTGTCAGTGATGATATCAAGGGTGTCACCGGAACCATCAATCTGGACTACCGCAGTCTTTACCATCACTTTGAATGTGCCACCTATCTTTATAACACCAGCTGTATTGCCGAAATGGAAGACGATTTCCAGAAAACCCTTGCCTGCTGCCGGGAGGTCACCCCTGAAACCATCAAACATGAAAAAATTTCCACCAAACTCCGGGGCAGTATCATGAAACTCATCGCACCCATGATGTGATACGAAAGTCTGCCGGCTATCTTCTCGTACAGGCAGCAGGATTTTTCAATGGGCGCATATAAAACCACGGACACCCTTTTTACAGAGTGTCCGTGGTTTATTCTTTGGGTCATTATTTTTCTGTCATTGACGGAATGATATCATTTCCATGAAGTAAAGCCGAGATAAGAAACATCAAAGCCCTTGGTTTTAAGGAACTCATCTACAATACGGAAAGAATAATTCAATTTTGTCTTGGCATTAAGACTGATTTCATCCATCGTCATATCATCGATACCGAAAGAATTATCGTCCAGTTTGAAAGCAAGATCGGTATCAGCGGTATAAGCGGCAGGGTCAGTATAGGCGGAAACGGAATACATTACAATCTTTGACATATCCTTCTGTGTATCAACATAATTATAAACCATTTCGGCTTCGTTCAGAGACTGATAGGACACTTTGGCTGCCGCGCTGTCCACATAAGCAACCGAACCGGAATCTTTCATTTGCGCCCACATCAGCATGAGATAATCCTCGTTGGAATCGTAACCCACACCGTAAACCGTCTGCACTCCGGTTGATTTATTTTCTTTTTTGATATCCAACGAATAGATTCCGCTATCGGAAAGCGTTCCGTTTGTCTTGAGATAGTTTGCCAGTTTCCGGAACTTTGTTTTGACAGAATCCGCTTCTTTTGCTTTAACGGCAACCTTACAGCTTGCGGTTTTACCGTTATAGGTCTTGACGGTAACGGTAGAAGTACCTGCTTTCAGCGCCTTGACGGTACAGGTACCGGTGGTTGTTTCCGTAATTTTCAGCACACTGCTATTGGAAGACGTAAAAGTACGCTGATTGGCAGCGCCGGTTTTGACGGAAGAAATAAACTTGAAAGACTCACCGACTTCCAGCGTCAGGGAAGTTTTATTCAGGGTAATCGAAGCGGCTGCGGCTTTAACCGTCACCTGACAGTTCGCCGTCTTACCGTTATAGGTCTTGACGGTAATCGTTGCCGTACCGGTTTTGAGTGCCTTGACGGTACAGGTACCGGTAGTTGTTTCCGTAATTTTCAGCACACTGCTATTGGAAGACGTAAAGGTACGCTGATTGGCAGCGCCGGTTTTGACGGAAGAAGTAAACCTGAAAGACTCACCGACGCCAAGTAACAAAGACGTCTTATTCAGGGTAATCGAAGCAGCTGCGGCTTTCACCGTCACCTGACAGTGAGCGGTCTTACCGTTATAGGTCTTGACGGTAATCGTTGCCGTACCGGTTTTGAGCGCCTTAACGGTACAGGTACCGGTGGTTGTTCCCGTAATTTTCAGCACACTGCTATTGGAAGACGTAAAGGTACGCTGATTGGCAGCTCCGGTTTTGACAGAGGAAATAAACTTAAAGCTTTCTCCCACACCAAGCGTCAGGGAGGTTTTGTTCAGAGTAATCGAAGCGGCTGCAGCTTTGACCGTCACTTTACAGGTTGCCGAAGAACCGTTGGCAGCTTTGGCGGTAACGGTTGCCGTACCTTCAGAAACCGCTTTCAGTTTACCACCGCTCACTGTCACAACGGAAGTCTTATCTGATTTCCAGGTTACCG
>CACYCN010000308.1 GCA_902772895.1 uncultured Ruminococcus sp. | reverse complement strand
GCTGGCTAACAGGTTATTTCCTTCAAAAATAGGCGTCACACGATATAATACATGGTTTTGGGTTTCCTTGACATAGTCGGCTACCATATTTTCAAATGATAACATTCCGTCAATATTCAGGTACCGGGTACCGGTAATCAGATTTTTCTCATTGGCATTTTCGGCTGTCAGCTGATAACCGATCAGATGACAACGGTTATACAGATATTTTCCGTCTACAATATCATATTTGATGGTCTGCCAGCCGGTAGGCTTGATCTGACCGATACTGCCTCTTGCTTCTGTCGGCATGGTATCGATTCCCACACAGGCATAGGCACGCTGACACCGTCCCAGACTGTCAAGATCGGCATAGTCTTCAAAACATTGCGTCGTATATTCGTCACTTGTAAAATCCGGCTGATTATTATGGATCGGAACATAGGCTTCCGTTGTATATTCCGGAATCGAATCCAGTGAAAAATTCGTTGCCGGAGAGGAATGTCCCTGACTGCTGCTCTGACTCTCATCCGTACAGCCGCAGATGACCAGACAGAAGGTCAGCAGGACTGACAGAATCAAACATTTCATTTTCATCTCTGATACTCCTCCCTTGTGATCTTTTCATGGGAGCTTCCCGGAAATTCCGTCGTCTCACACAGGGTATAATCCGATAATGCCAGGGTCAGTTTCAGATCCGAAGGATAACTTCTGTTCCAACGGTAAATCACCAGACGCCCGATCTTATCGGCGATCGCTGACAGGTCACGGTCTTCGATGAAACAGATATCCTCTTCCCCGGCGTTTTCCAGAAAGGCTTCGTCTACCGTGATACGATCATCGCAGGTTTCAAACAATGACCAGGAAAACGGACTGATCGACAGTTTTCTCCCGCCGCAGTATTGCAGAAGATTCCTGATCAGTTCACTGTCACGGCTTTGTCTCCGGTGATTGAAGAGCATTCCGTTATGATTATCGATACAAACTACTGCTGTCATATTTGCTCCTTTCATCAATGAGAACCTGTTAAAAAGCCGCTGCTTTCTAACAGGTTCCGGGTCAGTTCTGATTATTCAACTAAATCGGGATGGAAGCTCTCCTTCCACGGAAGTCCAAACTGATTCAGTGCCTCCATGAAGGGATCGGGATCAAATTCCTCGATATTATGAACGCCGGGTTTATTCCATTTGCCGGTCAGCAGCATAGCGGCGCCGATCATTGCCGGAACACCGGTAGTAAATGAAATTGCCTGTGATCCTACTTCCCGATAACATTCCTGATGGTCGCAGACGTTATAGAGATAATACGTTTTCTCCTTACCGTCCTTCTTGCCGATGAAGATACAACCGATATTGGTTTTTCCGACGGTTCTGGGACCGAGAGACGCCGGATCCGGCAGAACTGCCTTCAAAAACTGCAGCGGTACAATTTTCTTGCCTTCAAAGTCAATCGGCTCAATGGAAGTCATGCCGACGTTTTCCAGACATTTCAGATGTGTCAGATAGCTCTGACCGAAGGTCATGAAGAAACGGATCCGCTTGATCCCCTTGATATTCAGTGCCAGGGATTCCAGTTCCTCGTGGTGAAGCAGATACATATCTTTTTCGCCGATTTCCGGGAAGTTATAGACACGTTTGATTTCCATGGGTTCTGTTTCGATCCACTTACCGTCTTCAATATAGCTGCCCTTTGCGGAAACTTCACGGATATTGATTTCCGGATTGAAGTTTGTGGCAAACGGATAACCGTGATCGCCGGCATTGCAGTCCAGAATGTCAATATAATTGATCTCATCAAACTGATGCTTCATCGCATAGGCGCTGAATACTCCGGTTACACCCGGGTCAAAACCGCTGCCCAGCAATGCCGTAATCCCTGCCTGTTCAAAACGCTCACGGTATGCCCACTGCCATTTATATTCAAACTTGGCTGTATCCAGCGGTTCATAGTTGGCGGTATCGACATAATTGGTTTTGGTGGCAAGACACGCATCCATGATCGTCAGATCCTGATAAGGCAGTGCCAGATTGATCACCACATCCGGTTTGAATTCATTGATGAGAGCGATCAGTTCATCGACATGATCCGCATTGACCTGTGCGGTCGAAATCTTCGTTTTTCCGCCGCTCAGTTTTTCTTTGAATGCGTCACACTTGGATTTGGTACGGCTGGCAATGCAGATTTCCTCGAATACATCGGGATTCTGACAGCACTTGTGAATGCAGACGCCGGCTACGCCGCCCGCTCCGATAATCAATGCTCTTCCCATTTTAACATTCCTCCATGAATTGATAATTGAATCCGATCTTTGTCGGTTATTCTCCTTCCAGCAGTTGTTTTGTCACATAGGTCGGCAGTGCAAAACAGCCCTTATGAAGTCTGGTATTATAATATTCCGTATCGATTGAAAGACGATTCCATCTTCCCTCGTCCAGATCATTGGTCGGGTGGAATTTCTTGGAAGCAAATCCGAACAGCCAGTGTCCTGACGGATAGGTCGGAATATGCGCCTGAAATACCTTACATACCGGGAAAAACTGTACGATCTTTTTATGCGCCTGTTTCATGGCACGGGAATACGTGCGATAGAACGGACTTTCATGCTGATTGACAAGGATACCGTCATCCGTCAGCGCCTTATAACAGTTACCGTAGAATTCTGCGGTAAAAAGTCCTTCTCCGGGTCCGACCGGGTCGGTGGAATCTACGATAATCAGATCATATTCATTCTCGACACGTCTGACAAACCGCAGTCCGTCATCAATATGCACATGAACTCTCGGATCATCCAGCTTACAGGCAACCGTCGGCAGAAATTCCTTACAGGCATCCACTACCATTCTGTCAATTTCCACCATATCTATTTTTTCAATGGTTTTATACTTGGCAAGTTCCCTGACCGTTCCGCCGTCACCGGCTCCGATGACCAATACTTTCTTGATTTCAGGATTGACCGCCATCGGAACGTGCGTGATCATTTCGTGATAAATAAATTCATCCTTCTGGGTCAGCATTATTCTGTCGTCCAGGACAAGAATATCCCCGAACTCCGGTGTACTGAATATTTCTATCCGCTGAAACTCCGACTGTGCCGAGTATTTCTGCTTATCACACCGGATGGAGAACCGTACATTTCCGGTCTGTTCCTCTGTGTACCACATTTCCATTCGTTATCCCCCCTGAATCCATCAGTTTTCCATTTATCCTTGTATCATGATGTTGATCTTATCGGTATTGATATCTTCTGCTCCTGTCAGGTTACAGCCTTTTGCCTTCGCATATGTAATATATTCAATCGCATCTTTCGTAATCAGCTCGCCCGGTGCCAGAATCGGAATGCCCGGCGGATAACACATCACAAACTCGCTGCATACCCTGCCGGCTGTCTTTCCTATAGGCAGGCTCTCCTTCTTCGCATAAAACGCCTCCT
>CACYCN010000307.1 GCA_902772895.1 uncultured Ruminococcus sp. | reverse complement strand
CGGCAGTCAATACCTGGCAGTCTTCCTATAAAGCCAAGCTCAGAGAAACCCTTCAGCAGACCGGATATGATCCTTACCGCTTTGAATTGCTCGATGTTGACGGCAACGGCATTCCCGAACTGTTTATTTCTGACGGTCAGACGAGGTTTTCCACCTGTAAGGCCTATACCTACAGCGGCGACAGCTTATATCAGTTGGACGTAAGCGGTCCGAACGGTATGCTGAACTGTCAGCCCTCTCAGGGACTGATCGGCGAATACGGAGTCACCCAGTCCGGCGACGTGACACGTATCTATCAGCTCAGCGGCATTACCCTGTCATTGCTGCTCACTGCCGGAACGGACTTCAATACCTCTCCGACAACCTATTATGTCAATGAACAGGCAGTCAGCAAATCCCAGTATGACGAATGGACCGCTCCCTACAACATGAATTCCCAGAACGGCTGGGTTACCGTGGGACAGAAATTCCTTCTCTCCTTTGATTACATCGACAGCGTCATTGATTCCTATTAACACCGCAAATTACCCAATTATTTTGACCATTTGTTATGGATAACGACAAATCACACAAAATGATGGTTGACTTTTTTCTTCCTTCATGATAGAATAAAGGATATCATAGAAATAATGATATTATGGCAATCCGGTCAGGTTCTGTATGATTCTGTCCGGAATCTGACAGATCTGAATGAAAGGAAGTTTTTGCATGTCCAAACAAAAGACAGAGAATAAAGAAACTTTAGTTGAGGAAGTTACCGTTGCGGCTGCTGAGGAAACCCCTGCTGAAGCTGCGCCTGAAACTGCTCCTGTAACAGAAGAAACAACTCCTGCTGCAGAAACTACTGATGAAGCTCCTGCTGAAAACGAAGAAACAACAGAAGCTGCTGCCGATACCGAAGAAAAAACCGAGACGGAAGAATCTGCGGAAGAAGATACCGCAGATGACGAAGAGTTGTCCGAAGAAGACAAGAACCTTTTTGCACTGGTCATGAAGCTGGTGAAAAAACTGAAGGCAAAGTATGCCAAGGGTGAAAAGACAGACTCCGATCATGTTTCGGTAGAAACCGATGAAGATTCCGATGAGAGCAATACGATCGTTTCGATTGAAAGCGACGAAGTAATTCTGGACGATGACATCATCGCTGAACTGAAAGAACAGGAGAGAAAAGATAAGCTCAAGAAGCAGATTGCATTAGGTGCTGTCGGTTTTGCTGCCGCTGCCGTCACGCTGACGCTCATTGTCAAGGCTGCCAAGAAAAAGAAAGACTGATCTCTTTACGATCGACCAACTTCCCGGGATTTTTCCCGGGATTTTTTTTTGCACAAAAAAACTGCCGCCCTACAGCGACAGTTTTCAACGTACCCGGGAAAGGATACGGAATAGATCGGAAGGTATCCGGCAGACGATCCGGACACTTGACAAAAGCTCACGGAAGTCTGAAAAGCGGCAATCAGAACTGGATCGAAAACAGCGGGATATAACTGGCAACAGGAACCGCTACCATGCCACAGATAAAACCTATCACCATTCCCGCTAACACATCGGTCGGATAATGAACTAAAAGATAGAGCCGTGAAAACGACATCAGCATCGAATAAATCAATACCGGTACAAAGATAGTCGGACAGACGATCAATGCCGCCGCCGATACGGCAAACGAAGACGTTGTATGACCGGACGGAAACGAATAATGCGGCGGATTTTCAATCAACAGGTATTCATCAAACGCCTTACTGCAGGGACGCACTCGTTTGACCAGATGTTTGATAGTAATCTCTCCTGTCAGAGTAGCGATTCCCATGGCAGAGAGTAACGTAAATCCGGTCAGACGCCATCGGTTTGTCAGGATAAAAGGGGTTGCCAGCACAAACCAGACATAACCGTTATTACCGGTAGTAGTGATCAGAATCAGAAACTTATTCAGAAAAGGGGTATGTCTTTTTGCCAGCATCATCAGAATCCGGTTATCCCATTTTTGAATTCGCTCAAACATGATTCTCACCACCCCCTCATTTTTGGTTCAATCCTTGATCAATATTATATCATAATTATACCATATTCCGCACTACATTTCAAACCCCTATCGCTATTTTATCAACATTTTTCTACATACAGAATAAAAGGTATCCCTGTCAGACTGAGCTTTCATTGAAAAAAATAAATTCCCCGTGATTCTTTTCAGGATCGTATCACGGGGAATTCACGGTAATCCGATACAACTCAGAAAACCAATGTTTTTCAGGCGTTCATCATCGCATTAAAAGGGATTTCCCTCCGGAGGGGCGGGCAGTTTCCTGATACCGAACATTTTTCTCAGGAAGAAGCTGACAAATTTCGGGTGATCGACAACGACAAATTTCATCTAAGTACCTCCTCAGCCACGGCAGCAGCGTGACCCGATAAAAGCGGTTACGGCAAGAACAAGCGCAACCACAATAACCAGCCAGCTCTGCGGTAAAACATGGGAAATGAGCAAACCGATACTAAAGGCCAGCACATTTCCTCTGCGAACACATTTTTTCATTGGAACACCGCCTTATACAACCTGATTCCGGTTTCCGTTCCTCATATTTTCTCTTTGTAATAACATATTATTCCGATCTCAGGCTTTTGACACTCCGGACGGCACGAAAATGAACTGAAACGGAACAATCTTACAGATGAACTGTCACGCTGACAATTCCGGGAAGTTCCCATGTTTCAGGTTATATCAGGTTCCAGTCAGGGATAAAGTCGGTAACGGCGGAGGAAAGTTCCTGAACAAAGCCGTCCAGTCCGAGATCGATATAATGCTGCAGCACCTTCTGATACTCACGGCGGGTAATGGTACGATCAAGAGGCGGATGAGTAATTGCCCTGCCAAAAGGAACATACTGTCCCATCAGACTGACCAGAATACTGTCACCGAACTCCTTTGCCAGACATTCCAGAACGGCAATGGAGTTTTTCGTATGACCGGGCAGGATCAGATGACGGACAACCGTTCCTGAAAGCATCATACCGTTGTCATCGAACCGTGGTTTTCCGGTCTGACGTACCATTTCATGAATAGCAGGCAGTGCATAGGTAACATAATCGCCGGCGCCGGAATAAGCCGCCGATAATTCCGGACTGATATATTTCAGGTCAGGCAGATAAATATCCACCCATCCTTCCAGACGCTGCAGGGTTTCCGTCTTTTCATATCCGCCGGTATTCCAGACCACCGGCACTTTCGGACGATACTGACGGAAACTTTCCAGAATTGCCTCAACATAAGGTGTGGGACTGACCAGATTGATATTATGGACATTTTTTTCTTCCAGCCGACGGATAAACCCTGTCAGTTCCTGAACCGGGACGGTTCTGCCTCTTCCTTTCCGGCTGATCTCGTCATTCTGACAGAACAGGCAGGACAATACACAGCCTGAAAAGAATATCGTACCGGAACCTCTTTCACCGCTGATACAGGGTTCTTCTCCGAAATGAGGTTCGGCACGGGCAATTCTTGGCAGAGTACCCATCCTGCAGAAACCTTTTCCGTCCTGTTCCGTACGCAGAGCATGACAGTTTCTCGGACAAAGCTGACAATAATATGGTTGTTCCATAGATAGCTCCCTTCAAAAAAAGCGCTGTACACCATGGTACAACGCTTTTTGATACTTTGATACTTTAATGCCTGCTTACTTTCCGTAATAAGCCTTGCAGTACATTTCCCTGATCTCGCTCATCAGCGGATAACGGGGATTTGCACCGGTACACTGATCGTCAAAGGCATTCTCCACCATTTCATCAAGAGAAGCAAGGAAATCTTCTTCCTTGACGCCATAATCGGCGATGGTCTTTCTGATACCGCAAGCTTCTTTCAGTTCTTCGATTTTCTGAATAAAGAGATCGAGGGTTTCATTATCATCCTTGCCATTGATACCGAGGAAATGAGCGCATTCGCAATATCTTTCCAGGGTATGGGGATACTGATACTGAGAGAAGGTACCCATTTTCGGCGGAACCGGATCGGCATTATAACGCATGACATAGGTAATCAGCAGGGCATTCGCCACACCATGGGGAATATGATGATAAGCGCCTAATTTATGCGCCATGGAATGACAAACTCCCAGGAAGGCATTGGCAAACGCCATACCGGCAAGTGTCGAAGCCGTTGCCATTTTTTCTCTGGCGATAGGATCTGCGGCGCCTTTCTCATAAGCGGCAGGCAGATAGTCAAAGATATTTTTCATTGCCTTGAGCGCAAGACCGTCGGTATATTCCGTTGCCATAATGGAGGCATAAGCTTCCAGGGCATGAGTCAGGGCGTCAATACCGGAAGCACTGGTCAGACCTTTGGGCTGGTTCATCATATTATCGGCGTCAATGATCGCCATATCCGGCAGCAGTTCATAATCTGCGAGCGGATACTTGATATTGGTTTTCTCATCGGTAATCACGGCAAAGGGTGTTACCTCCGAACCGGTACCGGAGGAAGTCGGAATAGCAACAAAATATGCCTTTTCACCCATTGTCGGGAAGGGATAGATTCTCTTGCGGATATCCATGAAACGCATCGCCATATCCATGAAATCCACTTCCGGATGTTCATACAGTACCCACATGATCTTGCCGGCATCCATGGCGGAACCGCCGCCCAATGCAATAATAACATCCGGCTCAAACAGACGCATGGCTTTGGCGCCTTCCAGAGCGGAAGACAGAGTCGGATCAGGCTTGACATCATAGAAACAGGTATGCTGAATATTCATTTCATCGAGTTTTCTTTCAATCGAAGTGACATAACCGTTCTGATACAGGAAGGAGTCTATCACGATAAATGCCTTTTTCTTATGCATGATCGTTCCCAGTTCATCCAAAGCCAGGGGCATACAGCCCTTTTTGAAATAAACTTTTTCGGGCGTACGGAACCAGAGCATATTCTCTCTCCTCTCGGCAACATTCTTGATATTCAGCAGATGTTTGACTCCCACGTTCTCGGAAACGGAGTTACCGCCCCAGGAACCGCATCCCAATGTCATGGACGGCGTCATCCGGAAGTTATACAGATCACCGATACCGCCGTGTGAAGACGGTGAATTGATAAGAATACGACAGGTTTTCATCGCATGGGCATGTTTCTGAATCTTCTCGAGTTCGGCGGGATGGATAAACAGAGAAGAAGTATGACCATAACCGCCGTCGGCAACTAACCGTGCCGCTTTCTGCAGTGCTTCGTCAAAGCTCTCCGCTTTATACATAGCCAGTACCGGAGACAGCTTTTCATGGGCGAATTCCTCGCTGATATCTACCGACTCGACTTCACCGATCAGAATCTTTGTCTTTTCCGGCACTGTCACACCGGATAACTGGGCAATCCGATAGGCGCTCTGACCGACAATTCTGGCATTCAGAGAACCATTGATCAGAATCGTCTTCCGTACCTTTTCAATTTCATCCTCTTTGAGGAAATAGCAGCCACGATCGGCAAATTCCTGTCTGACGGCATCATAAATATCGGAAAGTACGGTAACACTCTGCTCGGAAGCACAGATCATACCGTTATCAAATGTTTTGGAATGAATGATGGAATTCACTGCCAGACGGATATCCGCCGTACTGTCAATGATAACCGGTGTATTGCCCGCTCCGACACCCAATGCCGGTTTTCCGGAAGAATAGGCAGCCTTGACCATGCCGGGACCACCGGTAGCCAGAATCGTATCCGAACTTTTCATCAGTTCATTGGTCAGTTCCAGTGAGGGCACATCGATCCAGCCGATAATATGTTCCGGAGCGCCCGCCTTGACGGCTGCTTCCAGAACGATTTTCGCTGCGGCAATCGTTGAAAGTTTGGCACGGGGATGGGGACTGATAATAATACCGTTCCGGGTTTTCAGACAGAGCAATGCCTTGAAAATTGCCGTAGAAGTAGGGTTGGTTGTGGGAATGACGGCGCCGATGATACCGATCGGTTCGGCAATCCGCCGCAGACCATAGGCCGGATCATATTCGATCTCGCCGCAGGTTTTCGTATTACGATAGGTATTGTAGATATACTCGGAAGCATAGTGGTTCTTGATAACCTTATCCTCTACAAC
This sequence comes from uncultured Ruminococcus sp., assembly GCA_902772895.1. Classification (GTDB taxonomy): domain Bacteria; phylum Bacillota; class Clostridia; order Oscillospirales; family Acutalibacteraceae; genus UBA1213. The sequence goes on along the minus strand of CACYCN010000307.1, from coordinate 678 downwards.
ACCCATACCGGTTTCTTCCACTGCCATTTTTGCCAGCGGAATCCTTGCCATATTGGCAGCAATCGCAGCCGCCTTGAAAATTTCGTCCACCTGCTCCTGCGAATACTCTGCATAGAGTTTTTGAGCTTCTCTCACCTGAGCAAGTTTCTTCTGGAAACTGTCAAGATCTTCCACCAGAATGTCTGTTGTTTTCATTTCCGGTTCCGTGTTCACATTCGCCATAATACTGTCCTCCATTTTCATATTTCTGTTTCTATCCTTGACCGGACGATGATATCCGGTTAATCTGCTGACGGAATATTCCTAAGGGACTTTCTGTTCTCATTATAATAGTTCGTTAAAAATTTGTCAATATCCAAATCCTACATCTCTGTTCTGTTTCCGTCTCCGGTCAGAGTTCGGACCATCAGGATTCAATCGCCTCATCAGAGAGTTGATTCTTTCTGACCTCGATCATTCTGATAACGGTTTTCCGTTTAACGGTTTTCCCGTTCAGAAAGACATATTCTTCCGGATCACCCTTGGCAAGAGGTAACAGATCTTCCACAGTCAATTGATCTTCGGCTTCTTTTTCCAGACGAATCCGCTGTTCTTCCTGTTTCTGCTGCGCATAGGGTGAAATAACGTGTTTTTCAATATTCTGATAGGAGTTATAAACGATAATATACATCAGCAATG
>CACYCN010000306.1 GCA_902772895.1 uncultured Ruminococcus sp. | reverse complement strand
CGTAAAGGGATATAACGATCACCGGATCGTCATGTCTCTGGCGGTAGCGGCAGGATGCTGTGACGGAGATATCCTGCTGTCTGACCCGGAAAGCGTCAGAAAATCTTATCCGTCATTTTTTAAGGACTATCAGGAATTAGGAGGAAACGCAAATGTCATCATGGGGTAATTCCGTTACCATTTCTGTTTTCGGTGAAAGTCACGGCGCCGGTATCGGCGTTGTCATTGACGGTCTGCCGGCCGGCGAAGCGCTTGACGAAGAAGCGATCCTTCTCCAGATGGCGCGCCGTGCTCCCGGTAAGGACAAGGCTGCCACACCTCGTCTGGAAAAGGACTTTCCCGAAATACTCTCCGGTGTGCTCAACCACACCACTACCGGCGCTCCGCTCTGTGCCGTGATCCGCAATACCAATACCCGCTCTCAGGATTACGGAAATCTTCTTACCTGTCCCCGACCGGGTCACGCCGACTATACCGGCTTTCTGCGATATCACGGATTCAATGATATCCGGGGCGGCGGGCATTTTTCCGGCAGACTGACCGCTCCTCTGGTCTTTGCCGGCGCTGTCTGCCGTCAGATTCTTGCCCGTAAAGGTATTATACTTGCCGCTCATATTGCTTCTGTCGGCGGCATTGCCGATACCCCGTTTGACGGCGTAACGATTCCGGATGCGTTATTACAGCGGCTTTCCGGCACCACCTTCGGTCTGATCGACCAGAACAAGGAACCGGAAATGCGTGCCCTGATTGAAGAATGTCGTCTTTCCCGTGACAGCATCGGCGGTACAGTGGAATGCGCCATTAAAGGACTGCCCGCAGGTCTCGGTTCCCCGATGTTCGGCGGTGTGGAAAATATCATTTCCTCTGTCATCTTCGGAATTCCGGCTGTCAAGGGAATCGAATTCGGTTCCGGATTTGCCGGTTCCGCCCTTCGTGGAAGCGAAAATAACGATGAATTCTACTATGACGGTGATATCGTCAGAACACGAACCAACCATCATGGCGGTATCCTCGGCGGTATCAGTTCAGGAATGCCCGTCATTTTCCGGGTGGCATTCAAACCCACACCTTCTATCTCCCGGCCTCAGAAAACCGTTGATCTGAGCAGTCATTCCGATACCACTCTTGAAATCAACGGTCGTCATGATCCCTGTATCGTGGTTCGTGCGGTACCGGTCGTAGAAGCGGCAGCGGCTCTTGCTGTCATGAATCTGTTAAAGGAGGGGAATTCCTGATGAACTTACAGGATATCAGAGTAGAAATTGACCGGATCGACGAAGAGATTATTGCGTTATTCCAGAAACGCATGGAATGTTCCCGTCAGGTCGCAGAATATAAACTGGCAAACAGTATCCCGATCTTCAATCCGGAGCGTGAAGCCGTTGTACTTGACAGGGTAGAGGAACGTGCCGGAACATACGGATCCTCCGCCAGACAGCTTTATGCTACTATGATGGAACTGAGCCGCGCTCTCCAGCACGATCTTCTGGGAAGCGGCAGTGAACTGAAAAACCGGATCGGCAGTGCCGAAACAAAAGTCCCCTATGATTCATCCGATCTGAAAATAGCCTGTTTCGGGGTTTCCGGAACCTATGCCAATCGTGCCGCCAATATTGTTTTCCCCCATGCCGATCCGTCATTCTGCCCTTCTTTTCACGAGGTTTTTGAGGCAGTGCTCGACGGCGAAGCCGATTTCGGCGTGGTCCCGATTGAAAACAGTTCGGCAGGCTCTGTCACGGATGTTTATGACCTGATGCTGCAGTATCGATTCTCGATTGCTGCCGCCGTCGACATCCCGATCAATCATTGTCTGGCAGTCCGGAAAGGTGTGAAGTTAGAGAACTTGACAACCGTTTATTCTCATCAGCAGGCGCTTTCCCAGTGTTCTCATTTTCTGACGGCGCATCATCTCCGGAAACAGGCATATCTCAGTACGGCAGCGGCGGCAAAAATGGTTGCCGAAAGTGAGGATCGTTCCATTGCCGCCATCTGTTCGGAGCGGGCCGCCGAAGAATACGGTCTTGACATCCTTTTACAGGGATTTCAGGATAATCCCAATAATAAAACCCGTTTTATCATTATCTCCAAGAAATTATACATAGAAGAAAACGCCGATAAAATCAGTCTGTGTTTCTCACTGCCCCATGTAACCGGTTCACTGTACAGTACACTCTGCCGTTTTGCCGCTGACGGTCTGAATCTGACAAAACTGGAATCCCGACCGGTTGCCGGTACCGATTTCGAGTATCTTTTCTACCTCGACTTCACCGGCAGCGTCCGCACGCCCAAAACCCTTGCGCTCCTCTGCGCCCTCTCCGATGAACTCACGGAGTTTTCCTTCCTCGGTAACTATATCGAAAAATAATGCCGCTCCCATCGTCGGAAACCTATCGGCAAAAGGACAGTTTTTTTATTTTGTCTGTTGCTATCCGTTAGATAAAGTAGTATAATAGAGGCAGATTCGGTATAGGAAAGATGGGGCTTCCCTATTCTTCTCTATACCGCTGTTTTTGTAAGGAGGTGTTGATTGGTGGAGGATATGATCGCCAAAATCATCGAAATGGATAAAAAGGCACGTGATATGACCGATGCGGCGCAAAAAAATAAACTGGACTATGAAAACCAGATTATTGCCACAAAGGAAAATATCAAGAACGATTACCTTGAACGAGCGAAAAAACGTATCGCTATCAACGAGGAATCTGCCAAAAAACGTGCCGTTTCTTCCCTCAGGCTGGTCGAAGAACAAGACAGTAAAACGATCGAAAACCTGAACCGTACTTATGCCCAAAACGGAGACAAATGGGTCGATGAGATCGTGTCCCGTGTCATCGGGTAAGTCTCTCCCATTCTTTCCGGAAAGGAGCTGTGATACCTTATGTCTTCCAAATCCAGTAATGCCATTCTTGCCAAAGCAAGGGCAATGTACGGAAAATGTCTGAAGGAAGAAGATTACCGTCAGCTTGCCGAATGTAAGTCTGTACCGGAAGTTTCTTCCTATCTGAAAACCCGTACCTCTTATGCCAAAACATTGCGCGGAATGGTGGAAAATGAGATCCATCGTGGTCAGCTGGAACCGCTGCTCAGACAGGAAGTCTATCTCGATGTATTCGCTTTGTCCCGTTATTCGACGGATAATGCCATCGCTGTTGCGGATTTTGTCCTGTCAAGGCTGGAGATCAATCAGATCGTACGATGTCTGATGCTGCTGAATATTCATCGTTCCGAGGATTTTGCCTATTCCGTTCCCTTGTCGCTGGATCAGTTCACTGCCGTCAGTTTTAAAAAACTTGCGGCTGTCCGGTCTTACGACGAACTGATGGACGCCCTGCGTCATACCAAGTATTATCCCGTCATCCGTAAATTCCAACCTGCTGATGATACACCCGTTGATATTCCTCATCTGGAAGTCGCACTGGATAATATCAATTTCGGCTCTGCCATGGATGCCGTCGATCAGATGAAAGATAAATCCGAACAGAAAGAACTGCGTAATCTGTTTTGTTCAATGTTCGATTTTATGAATCTGGAAAGAATTCTGCGGCTGAAAAAATACCATAATGCAGACGCCGAAACGGTTCGCTCCATGCTCATTCCTTACGGGAAACTGCGGTCTGCTGTCATTGACGAACTTTGTGCGGCGGATAATATCAAGGATGTCTATGAGCTGGCACGGTCTACTTACCTCGGCAAAAATTTGTCCAAACTGCAATACTCCGACGAGTCCCAGATTTCGGATGCTCTGCTGAATAATTACTGTAAACATCATCTGCGGCTCTCGCCTAACCCTACCATCGTGATGATCTCATATATCTATCTGAAACAGATCGAGATACACAATATTGTCAATCTGATCGAGGCGACCAGATACGGTCTGTCTGCTGACGAGAAGCTGAAGCTTCCTGTCAGATAAATCAAGGAGGTGATCTTTTGTCTGTTAAACCTGTAAAAGCGATCAGCATCATCGGCATGATCTCCGAGCTGGACAACGTCGTGAAATACTGCGGTGATTCAGAGATTTTTCACCCGGATGATGCGATGTCCTTCTACTCGGACACCCGAAACTTTGTACCGCTGAATGATAAAAACCCGTTCTCAGGGCCCCTGCAGCAGCTGGAAAATGCTGCGGAAATGGCAGGCTTCCGGTTGAGCTATGTGGATATCGGGAAGCAGAAAAAGGATAGCAGCGATGTGCTGTTATATGTCAATGATTTTGTTTCCAAAACGGAAACCATGATCGCTAAAAAACTCATGATCGAGCAGGAGATCGACGAATGTAAAAGATCTGTTGAACAAGTGGAGCATTTTACGGGGTGTGATATCGATTTTACCGAAATCTCAAACTGTAAATATATTACCCCGAACTTCGGCAGACTGCCCAAGGAAAGCTTTGAAAAACTGTCCGATTATTCATCCAACCAATATGCGATCTTCTTCCCCTTCACCAATGATGAAACCCATTACTGGGGCGCCTATTTTACGATTCCCGAACAAAAGAACGATATTGATCGTATCTTCTCTTCCCTGTTCTTTGAACGGCTGGAAGTTCCGCCTATCGCCGGAAAACCGGATGAATATCTGGCAACCCTCAAAGAAAAACTCCGTTCTTTGGAACAGCAGCTTAATGAGGAACAGAAAGCAATTGACGCTTTCTGGAACAAAGAAAAACAAACCTGTCTGGTGAATTATACACTGCTGGAAGAGTTGGATTCCTATAACGAGATCAAGTCCTATGCTTACCGCTATCACAAGAGCTTTATTCTCGTCGGCTGGATCCCTGCCGATCGTGAAAAGAGCTTTGTCAAGGAACTCGATAAAATCAAAAGTGTAGAGTATTCTGTCACGGATTCGAAAAACGTCAAAAATCAGACGCCTCCCGTGATTATTAAAAACCCGCCATTTTTCCGTCTCTATGAATATTTCGTCAAGATGTACGGACTTCCCTGTCATAATGAAATTGACCCGACACCGTTTGTCGCCATCACTTATACCTTATTCTTCGGTATCATGTTCGGCGATGTCGGTCACGGACTTGTCCTGGCAATTGTAGGCTTCCTGATGTATAAAATCAAGAAAAACGAGCTGGGACGGATCCTGATCCCCTGCGGTATCATGGGTATGATCTTCGGATTCCTGTACGGTTCCGTATTCGGCTTTGAACAACTGCTGACACCGGTGCATCAGGCACTCTTCGGCACAAAGGGAAAACTGATCGAAGTCATGCAGTCCGACAGCATCAATCTGATTATCTATGGCTCCGTTATCATCGGTTTTGTTACGATTGCCATTTCCATGATCGTCAACATTGTTTCCTCACTGCGGCGGCGTGATTTTGAAAGCGCCCTGTTCGGCGCCAACGGTGTTGCGGGATTTGTTTTCTATGTTTCCCTGTTAGTCGGATTGGTTTGTACGATGTTCCTCAACATTCCGCTGATGAACACCGCTTACATCTTAGGTCTGGTGGTTCTTCCGCTGATTCTGATGTTCATGCGGGAGCCTCTGGGCAAGTTAGTGGCAGGTAAGAAAAACTGGCAGCCTGAAAAATGGGGGGAATATTTCGTCCAGAGCTTCTTTGAATTGTTCGAATTCTGTCTGAGCTATGTCACGAATACCATGTCCTTCCTGAGAGTCGGCGCCTATATTCTGGTTCATGCCGGTATGATGCTGGTAGTCTTCACCTTAGCGGAAATGGTCGGCGGTATCGTCGGTTCTACGCTGATTCTCATTATCGGTAACGCCATCGTGATGGCATTGGAAGCCCTGTTAGTTGCCATCCAGGTACTGAGACTTGACTACTATGAGGTCTTCAGCCGCTTCTATATCGGCGAAGGTCGTCCCTTTAAACCGGTTACCGCTAAAAAACTCAGTTCCAAGTAATCAGTGGCTTTGCCACTCACTCGCTATCTTTCGCTTAATTCATGGGTATTACCGGTTTCAAAGTTACCCGATGCGGTCAGTGAATCAGTGTGATCCTATGCGAATCGGATAAGAAAAATATTATGGAGGATTTTTATTATGTTAGAGTATATTTTGATGATCGTTCCTGTTGTATTTCTGGTAAGTTCTGTCATTATCGCTTATAAAACGGTTACTTCCGGTAAAAGAAGCCGGAAAAGAGCCGTTCTGACACAGATCGGCGCTTTTGCCGCTGTCAGCGCTGTTTGTCTGGCAACCGCTCTCACGGTTTTCGCTGCCGGTGAAGGAGAAGCCGCTACGTCCGTTGACGGTATGGCATTTGGTCTTTCCATGCTTGGCGCCGCTCTGGCAACCGGTATTTCCGGTATCGGCGGCGGTATCGCAGTCGGCGGCGCGGCTCCTGCCGCTATCGGCGCTACCAGTGAAGACCCCAAAGCCTTCGGTAAGGCACTGATCTTCGTAGCACTGGGCGAAGGTGTCGCTCTGTACGGTCTTCTCGTTTCGATCCTGATCATCAGCAAGGTCTGATCGGCAATCAGTATTGATCGTCAGTTACTTAATCAATCAAGT
>CACYCN010000305.1 GCA_902772895.1 uncultured Ruminococcus sp. | reverse complement strand
GGAAACCCTTTTTTCAAGTGAAAAAAGGGTTATCCCCCGAACCCCCTTCCTAAAAAAGCTGATTTTCATCTTTGGCTTTTCATAAATCAGTTGCTTTATTTGCGAAAATATGTTAAGGCAACGGCTTATTTTCTGAAAATGGATTTCCCTGACACAGAAGCCGGGGTTTCTGAACGAATTGATCGTTTTTGAAAAGAATGGCAGGGCAGAGGGACTCTGTTCCTTGCGGGAGATGGGGAGATTGAAATCTTCCTGTGATTTTTCAGAGGAGTGGTACCGGAAAAATGACGGACTTTTCGGGATTCAAACCTGTCAGAAGATGATTTATCAGATAATTTACAAGAAAATTTTTGAAAAAACAAAAAATAATATACAAAAAATCGTCGAAATATGTTATAATAATCATATCATTATGTCTATGATAGTCAGCAATTCCGGAAATTCCGGAAAGGGTGGAAAGGAATGAATTTCAGTGAAATATGATGCACAGGATTGTCGTCTGGTAGACGCAAGACAACTTACGGCAACCATATATGATTTTCGGCTTGAAAATAAAACGCTGGCGGCGCTGACGAAGCCCGGCCAGTTTGTACAGGTATATGTTCCCGGAAAAACACTGCGCCGACCGATTTCGGTATGTGATGTAGAAGGGGATATCATCCGACTGGTCTTTGAAGTCAGAGGTGAGGGGACAGAAATCATGTCTCATACCAAAGTCGGTGAGACAATGAATATCATTGCGCCGCTGGGAAAAGGGTTTACGCTGGATCCGTCACGGAAAACGATCTTTATAGGCGGCGGTATCGGTGTACCGCCGATGCTGTACAGCGCAAAATGCTGCGGCAGCAACGCAACCGTTATCAATGGTTTCCGGAATAAGGATGCCGTGATCTTATCGGAAGATTTTGAACACGCGGGTTGTCGACTGATTCTGACAACGGATGACGGCAGTGCCGGTATCCATGGTTTTGTGACACAGCCGCTTGCTGAGATCATTGATGAAGCAGAGATGATCTGTGCCTGCGGACCGACGCCGATGCTGAAAAATATTGCCGCACTTGCCAGAGAACATCAGATCCCTTGTCAGGTTTCACTGGAACAGCGGATGGCATGCGGGGTAGGTGCTTGTCTGGGCTGTGCGGTAGCGGTCAGACGGGAAGACGGCACCACGTTTTATCAGCACGTCTGTAAGGACGGTCCGGTATTCAATAGTGAGGAGGTGGCCTGGTAATGGCAGATTTAAGTGTCAATATTGCAGGGGTACAGTTTCATAATCCGATCATTGCCGCTTCCGGTACGATCGGTTTTGGTCATGAATACAGTGAATTCTATCCGCTGTCGGTATTCGGCGGCATCTCCTGTAAAGGTACGACGTTGAAAGAACGCCCCGGCAATCCGCCGCCGAGAATTGCGGAAACTCCCATGGGAATGTTGAATGCGGTGGGATTACAGAATCCCGGTGTGGAGCATTTTATCGAATATGATCTGCCGTGGCTGAAGCAGCAGGATACGGTTGCGATTGCCAATGTGGCAGGCAGTACCCAGGAAGATTATTGCCGGATGGCGGAAATTCTTTCCGAAACGGATATTGATATGATCGAACTGAATATTTCCTGTCCGAATGTCAAAGAGGGCGGTGTGCAGTTCGGTACATCCTGTGAATCGGTGGGTGCGATCACAAAGGCTGTCAGAAAATACTGTAAAAAGCCCTTGATCATTAAACTTTCGCCGAATGTTTCCGATATTGCTTCGATAGCCAGGGCAGCGGAAAGTGAGGGTGCCGATGCGGTATCACTCATCAATACCCTGACCGGTATGCGGATTGACATCAATACCCGGCGTCCGATTATTACGAATATTACCGGCGGTATGTCAGGTCCTGCGGTATTCCCGGTTGCCGTGAGAATGGTCTGGCAGGTCAAGAATGCTGTCAGTATTCCGGTCATCGGCATGGGCGGCATTACGACCTGGAAGGATGCCGTAGAAATGATGATGGCAGGGGCGGATGCTATCCAGATCGGAACGGCATTGTTTACCGATCCCTATGCACCTGTGAAAATTGCCGAAGGTCTGAACCGGTATCTGGATGATCATCAGATGAAATCCGTCACGGAACTGACTCATACGGTTATCACGGGCTGAAAAGCAAGAGATAGATGCAGGTTCACGGAATGATACTCTGCCGGAAGGATGGGGCAGAGTATTGATGAAAAGAAAGGAAAAGGAATGACGAAGCTTATTTTAGTGCGGCATTGTCAGGCACGGGGAAATCTGGAACGGTATTTTCAGGGAACGATTGACAGTGATATTACGGAGCTGGGAAGAGAACAGATTCAGAAAACCGCCGAATTGCTGCGAGAGGAGCCGATCGATGTACTGATCAGCAGTCCGAAAAAACGTGCAAGATTATCTGCGGAGGGAATCAATGTTTATCATGGACTGCCGATTGAGATCGATGACAGAATTGTGGAAATTGACGCAGGTCAGTGGGAAGGCGTCCCGCTGAAGGAAATCGAGGGCCTGTATCCGGAACAGTATGATAACTGGTTCCATCATCCGGAAATCTTCCATGCTCCCGGCGGCGAAAGTATGAAACAGGTTTATGACCGTGTCAAACCGGCTGTGCTCGATATCGTGACAAAGTACCGTAATCAGACGATCTGTGTGGTCAGCCATGGATGTGCCATCAAAAATATGATGTGTTTTCTGCATGGCTGG
>CACYCN010000304.1 GCA_902772895.1 uncultured Ruminococcus sp. | reverse complement strand
GTTTTCCTCATCGATTCTGACGACTCTGTGGGTTGCCACGACCAGGTCTTCATTGAGTACGAAGGTAATGGGATCCCCCACCTTCACTTCTTCAGGATCAACGGTCTTGACATAGATCAGATCGCCGACATTAAACTGAGGCGCCATACTGCCTGAAATGACATTGAACACCCGGAACCCCAGAAGTCTGGATCCCATCAGGAATATGGCAAAGAGCACGATCAGAATCACCAGTACAGTCGAGACGACACTCCAGAATTTAAGAAGCTTCGTTTTCATGCCATCCACCCCTCTTATTGTTCAGAGCTGTCAGATTCTGCGGGGGGATCGGCAGGCGCTTGGGGTTTTCCGCTTTCAGAAGCAGCGTCATCAGATTTCGGATCATCAGATTTTTTGTCATCGGATGATGATTCCGGCTGACTGTCCGAAGCAGCGGTCTCACCGAGTTTTGCTTTAAGAGCTTCAAGTTCTGCTTTCATCTGCGCATTCTTTTCTTTTTCCGTTTCGAGTTCATCTCTTTCGGTCTGCATATCCTCGAGCTGCTGACGTTTATAGGTACGGAACAGGAGGAAGCTTCTGATACCCTGATAGATAATCAGCATCATAAACGGAACAAAGATACAGATGATATAGCCGGCGGGCGTTTTCATGAAGTTGAAGAAATAACCCATTCCGGGGATTTTTCCTTCATACTTACCCAGGATATACATATAGGTAACGACCGTATCGTCATCCTGACCGGTAGTGGTACCGTAGGTAATGAAACCCGGGTTACCTCTGGCATCGGTTGTTTTCTTTCTGATCTTATGGGTAATGGTTTCGCCGAAGCTTTCTCTGCTCTGAGAGATATAGGTAATGATATCTCCTTCTTTAAGCGTATTCGGATCGGTTTCCTTGACGGCGATCAGATCACCGGCGCTGAAATCGGTAGCGCTCATGGAGTCTGATTCGACGATATAGAGTTTAAAACCCAGAATCTGACGGTCATTGCGATTGAATGTATTCACGGAGATAATCGTAAAGATCGTCATCAATACGGCAAAGATCACGATTGTCCAGATCAATACATTTTTAATTATTCTTAATGCTTTTTTCAATCCAACTTCTCTCCTGACTGACAAATAAAAGATGAAAACAAAAGTGACGCAATCCCACCTTACCGAAGCGACCGCATCTTCTTTTGTCAATCATTCATCCTTTTTTCTTTGTCCCTTTCTTTTTAACACGGTTTCATTTTACCACAATGAAATGGTAATTTCAAGAATGACGATGTATTTTTGTACAATATCACAAATTTTAGCATAAAAATGGGATAAAATGACTAAACAATAATTGTGATTTCGCTTTGAATCGGTTTTGTTTATTTTGACAATTTTTTGTCGAATTATTTATTGATTTATTATTCATAATCACTTCATATTTTTCATTTCAATAATCTCATTCCGGTTTATTTCAACCCTGATACCTCACTATATCACAAGTTGTTATTAGTCGGTTTCACATTCTGACCCGTTTCTTCGTCATTCTGACCAAAGCTCATGAAAGATTGTGCGTCACTCTTGGAATATATTTTCTAAATCTGGCATATAATTACAGTGTTACCAATGGCAGCGTCAGCTTACCCGACACTGCGATGCCCTTGACCGCCCTTGAAAATACGCCGGTTTCCGACATCATCCGTACCCATGGATAAAAGAAGGGAGGTGAAAGAATTGAAGAAAAGACTATTTCTGATACTGACGATTGCATTGACCATATGGATTCCCGGACTGACGGTATCTGCCGCCTCATCGGGTTCTGCCGAAACCGATACCGGAAAGTCGAAATTCTATACGATCAGCTTTCTCACCGACAACGGCACCATTACGGCAGACGGCAATCAATGCGGTGACCGACTGATTGCCGAGCGTTCATCTGAGATTACGTATGAGTTCCGTCCCCGCAGCGGTTATGAATTATCGGCTGTATTTGTCAATGACCGTGACATGACGGATCAGATCATCAACGGCACCTATGCTGCCGATCCGTTATCGGAAGATATCACACTTCGGGCGGTATTTGTTCCCTGCCATACGGAAGCGGGTCAGATTACCGTACCGACCGGTGAAATGAAAACGTATCTTATCATTCTGTATCTTTGCAGTATCCTGCTCTCCGTCCTTGCCATGATTCTGGTATGGCGCAATCACCATCCCGATTTCTGAGAACTTGCAGGTGCCACGAAACCTTAATATACGCAAAAAGACGCCGTATCATTGTACAGCGTCTTTTTGTATGGATCACGATCCGAATATTTTTCCGAAAATTTCCGATACTTTTTACATCAATCGCATCATTTGACTCCCATCACATCGCCGAAAGTCAGAACGGCATTCCTGACACATTCCTGACAGGGACAAAGAACTCTGCCGGTTGCGAGACCCTTTAATTCTTTACAGGTAACGGCACCGCATCTGCTGCGGAATCCTTCCAGAATCTGCCGGTTATAACGTACCGTCATCCGTCCTTCCGTGACCAGTCCGGCGATCATGCCGGCGCCGATCAAAGCGCCGCAGGTTGCTTCCATATTTCCCATTCCGATGGCAAATCCTGCCGCTAACTGACGAAGCTGTTCCGGAGTCAGTTCCGTCAGATCCCCCAAGGCTGCCGTGACAGCCTGACAACAGTTATAACCTTTCTTTTCTTTCAGTTCCACCGCTAAAGCGGCACGTTCCTGGATATCCATGTCAGTTCCTCCTATGAGTCGCACAATATTTACCATATATTCGATATTCGGTATAACGATCAGGCTTCGGCTTTCCGGGCTTTGGCGGCTTTCTTCTGACGGGACAGTTTGATCACGGTAGCGATCAGGTCAGTCAGAACCAAAGCTAACAGGGCTATGACAACAATATGGAAGATATTTTCCGGAATCATGTTGGTCCATGTTGTCATCAGCGGATGGATCCAATAGACCAGTACAATAGACAGAGTACCGAAGGCAATAAATCCGGCAAGACAGATACGTCCCTGAATATTAAACTTACCCACATCCAGTGTCAGTTTCCCGATACTGAATTTAAAATCGTTATAGTCCCACCAGCGCCGGTGATAGATCTTTTCCAATATAACCGAAATGATAAATTCCACAATACAGCACAGCACGGCTGCCGTGATAAATAACAGGATCGGATTCGGGATCCAGCCTAACAGTAACACGTCCAATAACGCGCCCGTTCCGTAAATCGGCAGATACGGGCCGAATAAAAATCCACGATTGACCAGTTTTTTCTGACGGAAGGATTCTACGATACTTTCATAGACCCATCCCACCATACTGTAAATCACCAGCCAGAAAAAATACCGTTCCACAAGTAAAAGAATCTCCATTGTTTTCTCCTTTCATTTCCTTCTTCTTTTCATGGCAGCGGCAGTTTCCGGTTTCCCTTTGACTGCTTTCACATTTCTTCGATATTGTTTGTTCAGCGGATGTTGCCGATGCTTTTTCTGTCCGATCCCCAGAAACACTTCCTGCACTGCACAGATTTTATCTGCCACACATAAAATCATTCCTTCACGATAACGGGGAATGATCGGTGTCAGGGGAAACATATGCCGTTTGATCATATTTTTTTCTATTTTCCCCAGAGAAAAATCACGTTCTGCATTTTTCAGCGCCGTATAAGGATGGGTAAATCCATGGATATGGTTCCGCGGAAGCGGCTCATGCCAGTCATACAGAAAATAATCATGCAGCAGCGCACCTCTGACCAGAGCCCTGCGCCGTACTTTCAAATGACATTTATCGGCAATTTTCAGACACATGGAAGCAACGGCCACCGAGTGATGATAGACACTGCAGTTACCGTGCTGAATCAGCTTTTGTTCAAGCTTCATTCCTTCAGAAGTCAGAATATCCTCACCATATTTCCGAATCAGCTCACCGTATGCAACAGGTTTCATAGATACTCCTATCACAACAATTTAATATCAGTTTTTACCATATCATTATCTTATC
>CACYCN010000303.1 GCA_902772895.1 uncultured Ruminococcus sp. | reverse complement strand
GTCTGTTCAGCAAGGGAATTTTATTTGTCTGAAATGGTTGCGACACAAAGTCTATCGTAACGGATTCTGTGTCACAGTCAGTGTCAATTCAGAGGATCCGTCCGAAGCCGCTTGCAGGATATCATGCGAAGATCGGTTTCGAAGGTGATCCCATGACGGAGCCGGTCAGAGAGGGAAGATTACATACTTCTCTCGTAGGCTTCGATCATCTTTTTCACCATCTGACCGCCAACGGATCCTGCCTGACGAGAGGTAAGATCGCCGTTGTAACCCTGTTTGAGGTTTACGCCGACTTCATTGGCACATTCCATTTTGAACTGTTCCATCGCCTGTCTTGCTTCGGGGACATTGATCGAATTAGAATTGTTAGACATAACGGTTACTCCTTTTTTCAATCACGGATATTCTGAGATACGGTATGGTGAAGAGTGGAATCACTGATACCGTGATCTCTGTGTTCTGACAGTCCGGCGCCGTTTTATCAAAAACCTTCAGCCGGACTGTCAGGTTTTGGTTGCGGCGATGGACTGCAAGAATAGTATGTGCAGAATGGATGACAGTATAACGAAACATTTCTGGAAAATTCAAGAAAGAATACCAATTTGATCGTATTATGGACAAAAAAACCGGAAAGTATTCCGTCCGGACTGTTTTCCGGAATGAAAAAATGTGTTATAATAAAAGTGTTATGAGCTCAGAAAATGAAATGCCGGAGTGGAAACAGGAGGCAGTTTTATGAATCAGGACTATTTTCGGGAAGCGCCGCCCATTCTGCAGGAGTTTCTCGGATATATGGATAACATACGGGGATTATCGTCTCTATCGGTAGACGAATACTATCTTGATCTGCGCACCTTTTTTCGTTTCATTCTGAAAGAACGAGGTCTGGTTCGGAAGAGATACAGACCACGGAAACAGAAACCGAAAAAACCGGAACCGGTAAAGTCGGAAGTAAAAAAGCCGGAACCGGCAAAACAGGAAACGAAGCGGTCTGCTGCGGAAAAATCCGAAACGATGAAAGCGAAACCGGCTAAGCAGAGAACGGAAAAAGCGGAAGTCAGAAAAAAAGAACCGGAAAAGATATTTGCGGAGGAACCGCAGCCGGAAGAACAAACTTCCAAACAGATAAAAACCAACCAGGAGAAACAGGAAATCATGGATCCGGAAGAACCGGGATTAGAAGGAATTGATATTTCCTGTGTAGATCTGGAACTGGTACGTTCCATTACTTATACGGATATCCTGATGTTTCTGAATTATTGTCAGAGTGAACGCAGCAATCGATCATCCACCAGAGCGAGA
Source organism: uncultured Ruminococcus sp. (assembly GCA_902772895.1). GTDB lineage: Bacteria > Bacillota > Clostridia > Oscillospirales > Acutalibacteraceae > UBA1213. The sequence continues at coordinate 1,050 of CACYCN010000303.1, read as the reverse complement.
AAGACTTCAACATTGAAGGTATTTTTCCGATATCTGACAGTGAAGGTGAATAAACTGACACATAATCCGACAGACGCACTGGATACTCCGAAAAAAGCCAAGACAATGCCAAAGTATCTGACATTGGAACAGACGCAACAGCTTTTGCAGGCGGTAGACGGAAATGATAAAGAGCGGGACTATTGTATTCTGATCTTTTTCCTGAATTGCGGAATGCGGAATTCAGAGTTATGCGGAATCAATCTGTCGGATATCAACAGTGAGCATAGACTGACGATCCGTGGTAAAGGCAATAAAGAGAGAATTTTATATCTGAATGATGCGTGTATGGAGGCGCTGGAAAGCTACCTGAAAGTCAGACCGGTGAATGGGATCGATGATCCGAAAGCCTTGTTTATCAGCAAAAAGAAGTGTCGGTTTACGCCCAAAGGGATCCAGCATTTGTTGGAACGCTATCTGAAGAAGATCGGGCTGGACGGACAGGGATATTCGCCGCATAAGCTTCGTCATACAGCGGCAACGCTGATGTATCAGAAAGGCGGGGTGGATGTCAGAACGCTGCAGGCAATACTGGGTCATACGAGTCTGAGTACGACACAGATCTATACCCATATTGCCGACCGTCAGATTATCGAAGGACTGAAAGCCAATCCTTTGGCGCACGCGCATCCCGGAACGGGTGATTCGGAAAATCCGTCCGACGACTCACAACCGAAAGGGGCATAAATCAATGGATGAGGAAGATGATTATCAGGATATCATGCAGCAGTCACCGCCCGATGAGTCGGAATACAGAAGGATGTCGCCGCATCAGAGAGCGGGACTTTTTTCACCGTTTGCAGCGCTGACAGGATTTGATGAAGAGATCAGTGAAACGGCTCGTCTGACAGATCAGAAACCGGAATTATCAGAGGATAAGCTGACCATGCTGGATGAGCAGCTGGCGATTCTGAAGACACGTCTTTCCCAAAGTCCGATGGTAGAAGTATTATATTTCCGGAAGGATCACCGGAAGTCAGGAGGAGCTTTTCTGACATATCGGGGACAGCT
>CACYCN010000302.1 GCA_902772895.1 uncultured Ruminococcus sp. | reverse complement strand
GAAAGGAACACTTAACCGACGGGAGGCTTCTTTGGCAACCAGCTGACCGGTCCGGGTAATCTTGAAGGCGGTTTTCTTGACGATATCAGCCACTTCGGTGATATTGCAGTCACCGGCTTTCGCCAGAGCGGCTCTGACGACGCCGGGACCGGAAACACCCACATTGATGACACAGTCCGCTTCTCCGGGACCATGGAATGCGCCGGCCATAAAGGGGTTATCTTCAGGCGCATTACAGAATACGACTAATTTTGCGGCGCCGATACAGTCTCTGTCAGCAGTCAGTTCCGCGCTTTTCCGGATAACTTTTCCCATTTTTGCCACAGCGTCCATATTGATACCGGCTTTGGTACTGCCGATATTCACAGAGGAGCAGACCTTTTCCGTAACAGAAAGCGCCTCGGGGATACTCTCGATCAAAGCATAATCACCCGGTGCAAACCCCTTATGTACCAGTGCGGAATAGCCGCCGACAAAGTTGACGCCCACCGTATCAGCGGCACGATCCAGTGCCTGGGCAAATTTCACGGGATTCATTGTCGGACAGGCTGCTGCCAGCATGGCGATCGGTGTCACGGCAATACGTTTATGAATAATCGGAATCCCGTATTCTTTACTGATATCCTCGCCGGTTCTGACAAGGTTCCGGGCATAGCGGCAGATTTTATCGTAGAGCTTATCGCAGGCTTTATCGATGTTTTCGTCAATACAATCCAGCAGAGAGATTCCCATGGTGATGGTTCTCACGTCCAGATTTTCATTATCGATCATATTGATCGTTTCCAGGATGTCATGTGAATTTATCATGTTAAATCTTCCGTCCTTTTTCTCGGTTCAGGTCATTCTGACAACCGTCTCAGATTTTGTGCATTGCGTTAAAGATATCCTCGTGCATGACGTGAATTTTCACGCCCATTTCCTCGCCTTTGACGGTCAGCTTATCCACTAACTGTGAAAAGGGCACGGTACATTTTGTAATATCCACGAACATGATCATGGCAAACATCCCCTGCAGTACTGACTGTGTTACTTCAATGATATTAACGCCGACTTCGGCGCATTCATTTGAGACCTTTGCCAGAATTCCTACATTATCTTTTCCTAATACGGTAATTACTGCGTTCATAAAAAAACAGTCCTTCCAAATAAAATTGATGGTTAGTCTATACGGATTAATTATCCTATTTTTCCCCGCTGTTGTCAAGTCTCTGACATCATGTTACACCGAAATCATTTTACGAAATCATTTTACTGTCATATGATCCGGAAGACAGCTGCACCAGACGATTGACCTGATAAAACCGCTTTATGACGTCGGGGTTTCCATCGGTCTGTTTACCCGGTTTTCGTTATTGATATGTCTGTATGACAAAAGTGCAGTAGCTATTCAACTACTGCACTTTGTATAACAATCAATCACTTTCAGGGACTACATGAGTTTCTTATCATTGGTAAGGAATGATAAGATGGCATGGGAGATGTCAGAAAAGGTGGTTCTCTTTTTGGTAAGGGGAAACGGCTGACAATATTGCTTCCTCAGAAATCAAGGGCGCTTTCCTTGACGGATCATTACAGACAGCGTGATTCGGGGATTCTGAAAAACCGGAAAGGAGAGAAATCTGACAAAGATGTGAAAACTGACCGGCAGTAGGACCCGTGTCGGAACAAACGGTATCGAAACCAGGTGTGCCGGATGCAGAAACTTGTCTGACCGTAACGAAGCAGTTTGCTGTATTGCCGTTGAAAGTCCTGACGGAGATAACGGCTGTGCCGGCTTTCAGTGATTTGACGGTACAGGCGCCGGCGGTTGCCTCTGTGATTTTCAGGACAGAAGGGTCTGAACAAGTAAAGGTGCGGTGATAGGAAGATCCGCTGGTAACGGAACTGATGAATTTGAATGTATCGCCGACATTGATGGTGAGTGTGTTCCGGTTCAGTTCAATTTTAGTGGCTGCCGCATTTACGGTGATTCTGCAGGAAGCAGTGATTCTATTGTTGGAACTTGCCGTAATTGTTACAGTGCCGAGCGCTTTGGTGCTGACGATACCGGTATCGATATCCACTTCGGCAATTCCGGGATCCGAACTGGTCCATGTGATGGCTTTATCCGTGGCATTATATGGAGTAACGGTAGCTTTCAGCTCGAGTGTTTCTCCCAGTCCAAGGGTTGCGGAAGAAATATTGAGCGTTACACCTGTAACAGGAATGGTGACCGTTACCTGACAGGTCGCTTTCTGATGATTGTCTGTTGTGGCGGTAATCGTAGCGGTTCCCGCATTCTGGGCGGTAATGACACCGTTTTCGGATACAATGGCAACATTGGTATCGGAACTGGTCCAGGTAATGTTCTGATTCTCTGCGTCTGAAGGTGTGACGGTTGCAGTGAGGGAAGTGGATTTGCCCTTTTCAAGAGTCAGATCGGTCCGGTTAAGCGTGACTTTGATTACCGGATTGATAACCGTTACCGTACAATATGCTACCTTGTTGTTGGTCGTTTTGGCTTTAATAACGGCTTTTCCGACATTGACTGCCGTGACGATTCCGTTATCGACAGTCGCTACATCAGTATTGCTGGAAGTCCATTTGATCGTTTTGTCTGTGACATTGGTGGGTTCAAAGGAAACGATCAGTGTCTCTGAATTTCCTTTGGTAATGGTTGTGGCAGTCTTATGCAGAGATATGGATGTTGCTTCTATGGGCTGGACGGTAACGGTGCAGGAAGCTGTCTTTCCGTTGGAAGTTTTGGCGGTGAGGATGGCGGTGCCTTTTGACAATCCTTTCATGGTGCAGGAATCGGCTGTGGCAGCGACAATCCTGAAAACAGAATTGTCACTGCTTGTCCACTTGATCGTCTTGTCAGTGGCATTATCAGGACTGATGGTTGCTGTCAGGGTCTCTTTCGCTCCGATATAGAGGGAAATGGATGTCTTGTTCAGACTGATACTATCAACCGGAACCGGCTTGACGGTTACGGTACAGGTTGCTGTCTTACCG
>CACYCN010000301.1 GCA_902772895.1 uncultured Ruminococcus sp. | reverse complement strand
CGTCGGCATTACCGTCGGTATAAGTAAGCACATGGGTTTCGGGATCGTAATCGACGACCATACCCACATGATTGAAATATTTACCGGAACCGTTCCAGGAGAAGAAAATGAGACCGCCCGGCTGATAGGGGATATCATAGGGGTCCACATCGGTATAGACATATTGGTTCCAGTCATAAGCCTCAAGTTTTTTAGCGGAGAGCGGAGTATACCAGACATTTTCCTGTTCTAGATTAAACGCCTCGATCCAGGTATCGGCGTCATATTCGATGCGGGGATCGGCGCAGTAGGAGTAGTAATATTTTTTCAGCTGATCTTCGGTATAATATCCTGCCTGATACATACACCAGCTGATAAAGATAGCGCACCAGTCACAGTCAAGATATTGAGACTCTTCACTGCCGTTCATAATATAGCGCTGCGCCCAGCGGGTATATTCCGTATTACCGGTATTGTTTTCATTCATTCGTTTTTCGATACCGGTCCAGAGTAAACCGGCTTGTCTGGCCTCTTCGACATCGATACCTTCGGTGGCATAGTTTTTATACCCTTCCTGAGACAGTGCTGCGGCGAGGGCGCGTTCCATAGTGGAAGAAGATTCATGTTCTTCCAGTGCCTCCGTCAGACGGGTATAGAACGGACTGGTTTTGTACTCATCGGAGAAATCCGCGCTGGCGGATCGTTCGAAAGCGGCTGCCGTGAGTCTGGCAGGTTCGTCGGCATTGACGGCAAAAACGGCACCTGTCATAACGCCTGTTGAGAGGAAAGCTGCCAGCAGACAAGCCATGATGCGTCTTGACTTATGTTTTTTGTTTTCACTCATACTGATGATCCTTCCTGATATAATGATAAATGGGGGCTGCCGGACATTATCATATCATATCTGATGATTTTTGTCCATATAGAAAATAGTTTTTCCTGAAACATTCCCTTATCAATAGGGAGTGAGGATGCCGATGAAACGAAAAACGGTCTGAAAGGGAAAAACGAGAAAACAAATAAGTGAAATTTATAAACTTTTCTGACGATAGTGTCAAAATGCTCACTATTGTTCTATTGCGGCATTATTTTGATAACTATTGTTCTATCAGAGAATGAAGGAAACGATGATCGGACGGTGACAGCGGGTTGACAGGAGCGATAATCTATGATAGAATACCTATTATATAGGTAGGTAAATAGAACTTCAAGACCTATGAAACATATGTGTAAAATATGAAATATACGACAGAATATCACTGCACGACTGACGAACGGAGATGATTCCATGTTATTCGATTGGAAAGACGATACCATCAGGAAATACCTGACACAGGCGGAATTCGGCATTGAACGAGAGAGTCTGCGGGTCAATGCGGACGGAACCCTGGCACAGACGCCGCATCCGTTTCAGGATCATAAAAACATAGACCGGGATTTCTGCGAAAATCAGGTAGAACTGATCAGTGACGTGTTCAGCGAACCGGAACAGGTGAATGAGCAGTTAAGAAAGCTGCAGCAAATATTGAATACCCGGCTGGTGGGAAACGGGGAATTACTCTGGCCGTTTTCCAATCCGCCGGGCATCGGCGGAGAAGAGGAGATACCGGTAGCGGAGTATCATGGTCATCTGAAGAACAAATCGTTATACCGGCAGTATCTGGCGAGGAAATACGGCAAGAAAAAGATGTTATTTTCAGGAATCCATCTGAATTTTTCGTTTACGCCGGCATTATTGGAAGCGGCATTTGTAAAGAGCGGGGAAGAGGATTTTCTGACATTCAGGAATGATTTATATCTGCGTTTATCGAAGCGTCTGACGCAATATGCGTGGCTGGTGGTATTTCTGACAGCGGCAAGTCCGATAGCGGATAAAACGCTGGGGATCAGGAGTAATGTATATTCTTCCATTCGTTGTTCGGAACTGGGTTACTGGAACTTTTTTACACCGATCCTGGATTATTCCGGACTGGATCGATATGTAGCGAGTATCCGGAAGTATATTGATGACGGCAACCTGAAATCGGCATCCGAACTTTATTATCCGGTAAGACTGAAACCAAGGGGCGAAAACAGTCCGGAAGCCCTTGAGGAAAAGGGCATCAATCATCTGGAACTGCGTGTGATCGATGTCAATCCGCTGTCGGAAACCGGGATCCGGACAGAGGATATGGGGTTTATCCATATACTGATGGTATATCTTGCCTCTCTGCCGGATTTTGAATTTGACGATACCCTGCAGCTTCAGGCGATCCGGGATATCAAAACAGCGGCGTGTTACGGCAACGCCGGCATCAGGGAGAGAGCCGCCGTGGTACTGCAGGAAATGAGTGACTTTATCGGACAAACCGGAATTACGTCATGGCAGGAACTGCTGACCTATCAGCAGAAGAAACTGCTTCCCGGCGGGAGTTATGCGGAAATCGTCAGTGAGCGTTTCGGGGATGATTATATGAAGAAGGGGCTGGCGCTGGCGGAGGAATATCAAAGGAGTGTCGGTTATGTGTGAATTATTCGGAGTATCGTCACAGAATGACTTTCTGGTGAATACGTATCTTGACACCTTCTATCGTCACAGCGATCATCATCCCCACGGATGGGGATTAGCGTGTGTATCACGCACCGGGGCATTGATCGAAAAGGAAAGTATCCAGGCATCCAGAAGCAATTATCTGAGGGAACGGCTCTCCCAGCCGATTGAATCCAAAATACTTCTGGCGCATATCCGATATGCGACCATCGGTAATGTAGAATATCGGAACTGCCATCCCTTTACGGGGCGGGACAATACCGGCAGACGCTGGACATTGGTTCATAACGGTACGATATTTGACTATCCGCCGTTGAATCCCTATGTGAGGAAACAGGTGGGCGATACCGACAGTGAGCGGATCTTTCTGTATCTGATGGAACGGATGAACCGGGTGCAGAATGGGAAAGGTGTGAGACTGACCTTTGAGGAACGGTTCGGATTACTGGATGAAATCATAGGGGATATGGCGAAAGGCAATAAGCTGAATCTGTTGTTCACGGACGGCAAATATCTTTATGTTCATACGAACTGCTGCGGGACGCTGTTTTATCTCACGAAGGAAACAACGACATTATTTTCAACGGTACCGTTGACCGAAGAAGCCTGGCAGCCGCTGCCGTTTACCCGTCTGCTGGCTTATGAAAGGGGCAGACTGATCAGAACCGGAACCAACCATGAACAGGAGTATATCGAAAACAAGGAATCGATGGGATTTCTTTACCGTATTTTTGCGAATTTGTAGGTGATTATTATGTTAAAAAACGATGAAATAAGGAATCTGCTCTATAACCGCTATATCAGACCCACCGAAAACAAAAAGAATTGTTATATCGGAGTAGAGATCGAAATGCCGATTGTCAATCTGAATCAGAAGGCGGTTGATTTTGAAATAGTCCATCAGCTGACCGATCGGTTTCTCCGGGAATTCGGGTTTAAACCGACCGGCATTGATGAACAGGGGCATATCTATGCTGCCGTGAATCAGGAGAACGGGGATGTGTTTTCCTATGACTGTTCCTATAATAACATGGAATTTTCTTTCGGCAAGGAAGAAGAACTTCATGCCATTCACCGGCGGTTCCGAAAGTATTATGACTTTGTGCAGGAGTATTTCAGGCCTTTTCAATATACGCTGACCGGAATGGGAATCAATCCTAACCGGAAACTGAACTGTAATGTGCCGATCGAAAACGGCAGATATAAAATGTTGTTCCATCATTTATCTTCTTTCTCGAAATACGCCTGTCTGCCGATGTATTTTCACCGGTATCCGCAGTTTGGGATGTTTTCCAGTGCGTCTCAGGTACAGCTTGACGTGACGAAGGAACAGCTTCCGGAAGTGGTGGATACCTTCAATCAGCTGGAACCGATCAAGGCGCTTTTGTTCAGTAATTCGGTTCTGCTTGGCGAGAACGAAGACTTATTATGCTGTCGGGATATGTTATGGGAAAACAGCACCCATGGTATCAACCCGCATAATGTAGGAATGTATGATTGTGAGATCCATACGGTGGACGATCTGTTGAATTATATTACCACAGCGGCAATCTATTGCGTAGAACGGGACGGAAAGTATCTGAATTTCAAGCCGGTCAATATTCTGGAATACTTTCGTCTGGAGCGCCTGACCGGAGAGTATCTGGAAAACGGTGAGATTCGTTCGATGGAATTCCGTCCCTGTCCGGAAGACATTGCGTATCTTCGTACCTTCAAAACGGAAGACCTGACATTCCGTGGAACGATTGAATTCCGCAGTGCCTGTTGTCAGCCGATCTCCGATGTCATGACAGTAGCGGCGTTTCATCTGGGGCTTCTGCGAAAGACCGGAGAACTCAGACAATTGCTTGGCAGCGACCATACCCTTTATCATAACGGCTATAATGCCGTAGAACTGCGGCGGCAATTGGTTTACCGGGAACTGCCTGCCAGTCTGGATCAGGACGGCGTATATGCGCTTGTTGAGGCAGTGCTGGCGCTGTGCCGGGAGGGTCTGAAAGAACGGGGACTTGGTGAGGAAATCTATCTTGAACCATTGGAGGAACGTGCCCGAAAACGCACCAATCCTGCCAGAAGGATGCTGGAACGGCTGGAAAACGGGGAACGGTTAGTGGAATTGGTAAAGGATTACGGAAGGGTAGAAAGATGAATATCAGAGAATTGCAGGATGAGATCATCCGGTTAAAAAAAGAAAAGGATATCTGTATTTTAGCGCACAGTTATCAGGCAAAGGAAATTCTGGAAATTGCCGATCATACCGGTGATTCCTATCAATTGAGTGTAGAAGCCGCCAAAGTGAACAGCGGTACGGTTATCATGAGCGGCGTACGTTTTATGGCGGAGACCTGTAAAATACTTTCGCCGGAGAAACGTGTATTTCTGCCGAATCCTGACGCAGGCTGTGCCATGGCGGATCAGATGGATAAACAGCTCATCAGTCAGGTCAGGGAATTGTATCCGGACTATACGGTAGTGGCGTATATCAATACGACAGCCGGACTGAAAACGATCTGTGATGTCTGTGTGACATCGTCATCGGCGGTGGAAATCTGCCGGAAAATCAAAAACGATAAATTACTGTTTATTCCGGACTGTAATCTTGGCGCCTATGTAGCGGCGCAGGTACCGGAAAAAGAATTCAAACTTTTATCGGGAGGCTGTCCGATTCATGCCTGTGTCAATCCCGACGATGTCCGGAAAGCGAAAAAGAAACATCCGCACGCATTATTGCTGGTACATCCGGAATGTAAACCGGATGTCTGCGCTCTGGCGGATTATATCGGTTCCACTTCCGGAATCATGCGTTATGCCCTGGAATCCGATCATAAGGAGTTTATCATCGGAACCGAAATCAGTATCCGGGAACAGCTGGAATACCGTTGTCCGGATAAGAGATTTTATGATTTGTCACAAAAGCTGATCTGTCCGAATATGAAATCCACCACGCTGATGGATGTATATCGCTGTCTCTGCGGGGAAGGCGGCGAGGAAATCCTTCTGGATGCGGATACCGTTTCACAGGCGAGAAGATGTATTGATGAAATGATTGCCCTTGGACGGGCGTAACAGGGAGGACGAATCATGTCGGAAACAATGCAGGAACGTATCAACGGAATCACGGATCTGTTAATGGCGGATTATCGGAAGGGCAGGGTGATTGATGAAATCAAGACTTTTGATTATCCTGACAGACAGGTCATCATTGACATTCTCGAAAAACTGAAAACGGTGATTTATCCCGGATATTACCGCAACAGTAATTACAGGACCTATACGGTGAGAAATCATGTGTCCATTCTGTTGGAAGATATCATCTATCACCTGATCAAGCAGACATCCATTGTGCTGAAATATGCCCCTGCCTATCAGGAAGCGGACAGTGCTGCCATTCAGCAGGCCTCTGAAAGAATCGTTTTTTCTTTTCTGGAGCGGATTCCGAAGATCCGGGAATATATCGAAACGGATATTGCCGCCGCTTATGACGGTGACCCGGCAGCCTATAATAAAGATGAAATCATTTGTACCTATCCGGGGCTGTTTGCGATCTTTACCAACCGGATAGCCCATGAACTGTTTTTGCTGGATGTACCGTTGATTCCCCGTATCATGACGGAATATGCCCATAGTCTGACGGGAATTGATATTCATCCCGGCACTACCATCGGCAAGTATTTCTTCATTGACCATGGTACGGGTATTGTCATTGGAGAAACGACTGAAATCGGGAATAATGTCAAGATTTATCAGGGTGTGACGCTGGGCGCATTATCGACCAGAGGCGGTCAGAATCTGCGCGGAAAAAAACGTCATCCGACAATTTGTGATAATGTGACGATTTATTCCGGGGCATCGATCCTGGGCGGCGAAACGGTTGTAGGGAAGGATGTGGTTGTCGGCGGTAACGCATTTATCACAACCTCGATTCCCGAAGGCGCCAAGGTCAGCGTCAAAACACAGGAACTGACTTATAACTATGACTCAAAACGTCCTGTAGAACGTAAGGATGTCGAACTTGATGACGCCTGGTTCTATATTATCTAAGTGGAACTCTTCCCCCCTGAACCCCCGAAAACGAACCTGCCAGCTTTCTTGTGTCATTGGCAGTCTGTTCCAAGAGCCGAAATCTCTTTCGGTATCGGGTCTGACCGTAACAGAAGTCATATGAGTATCGGTGGGTGCTGTCATCCGTCAGTTTATGGGTGCAGGTCGGTGCAGGTCTTTTCTATAACTTTTCCTATAGCAAAAAATAAAAACGCTATATAAAAAGTTACGGATATGACTTGCGTCGACCTGCACCTTTTTCTGACGAATGCCTGACGAGATATCCGCCGATGTCGTTGACGATTCGGCGGATCGGTTCAGGGTGGGGATTCCGATAAAATCATGATTTATTGTGTAATACTAATGTTCAGTTTGACAATAGTGTGACTTTATTATATAATAGAATCAATCTTTATTGTTATTTGAGGTGATACGATGTCAGACTACAAAATCAAGACGGATAATGCCTTTTCTGAAATAGAATTCTTCCTCGATGAGATTATCAAGGCTGAACGCCGCAGATTGGATATGATGATCGATACGGATGATGATGAACGTTATGAGAACGAAAGCAGACAGTACCGGATCGTCCGGAAAAAAGTCAGAAGCTGGAAGCAGGCACTTCTTACCGTCAAAGAGGAAATTCTGAATGCCGATTTTATCCCCGGACTCCTCCAGTCGGACAGTGAATTGTTTGTCAAAGAATCACGGGAACCGATTGCCGTATTACCCGCTTTTTCGGAGTCGGTGAACCAGGATCATACCGTCAATGAATCGGATCCTTTCCGGCCTTCCTCTGAATTGCAGGATATGAATGCCGTGAGCGTTGACAGTCACCCGATCATCCCCGAATTAACCCGCCCGGAGTTCACTCAGCATTCTGTCTTACCGGATATCAATAATTCTGATATCGGTCAGCGTTCTGTCTTACCGGATATCAATGACGCTGATATCGGTCAGCATTCTGTCTTACCGGATATCAATGATTCGGACATCGGTCAGCGTTCTGTCTTGCCGGATATCAATGATTCTGACATCGGTCAGCGTTCTGTCTTACCGGATATCAATGACGCTGATATCGGTCAGCATTCTGTCTTACCGGATATCAATGACGCTGAT
>CACYCN010000300.1 GCA_902772895.1 uncultured Ruminococcus sp. | reverse complement strand
CGAACTGATCGACACGGACAGCGAGGATTACAGCGTCGTGCACTTTGATTCGGAGAATGCTGCAAGCGTGGTCGAAGCCGAAACCGCAGGCAACGCTGTCAGCTTCGCGGCGGACGGCTTCTCCGTGTATGCCATTGTGCCCGGGCCTTCGTCCGATACAACTTATGTAAAGGTTAAATCACTCGCTGACCTCACCTCTAATACCACAGGTTTTTACATCGGGCATACCAGCGGGTATTACCTGAAGAATACGACCACTACAAAGAGTGGAAGAACCTATATCCAGAAGACAGGACAGAAGGATACTCCCAATGTAACTACCAATGTAACTACCACTGCGGCTCGCTATTATTTTGAAGACGCGCCTGACGGCAAGTATTATATTTACTGTTATAATAGTGATTCCGTGAAACAGTATGTTGTCTCCAACAGTGGAAATAGAAGCCTTTCCCTTACCACGGATACAAGTGCAAAAACCGCCTTTACGGTTGAGGTAAACGACTTCGGCGTATTCACTATACACAACGGCGACTGGTACTGGAATATGTCGGGCGGCTCCGGCGGCAACGGTTTTGCCTCATATAACACATCCGGGGATAGCAACAACAGTCTGTATATCTGGAGAAACCGGGAACAATCTGAGGACCCTTATGGTCTGGATGGAATGACTTACGGCCTCATGACCTGGACCGGCGGCAAGACGGCCAAGGCGCTGATGGCCAACGTGAACACTGAAAAGGATGAAAATGACCAGCCTTACCAGGGCTGTCTTGAAGCCAAGTTCCTGACCGTGATGACGCGTGAGGATGATGCCGGCAACAAACTGTACGTCCCGAACAATACTGCGGATACCGTCACGCAATGGACGTTTGAGGTAGTAGATAAGAACAACCACTACTATTACCTGAAGGCAGACAACGGAAAATACCTCAAGATCACAAGCAGCGGCCTCGAGCTGGTTGAAACACCGGACAATTCGTGCAGAATAAAGGTAACGGCGGGATCGGGTAAAAACAAAGGCCAGATTTCCCTGAAATCCGTGGGTTCGGGAAGCAGGGCGCTGACCTACAGCGGAACGTATGCCCAGGGCTATAACACAAGCGGCGTGTCCGGAAGCGAATGGCTGTATCTTGTTACGCCCATGTCAGAAGATCAACTGACGGAGTATGAAAAAGTATATACTGCCACCAAGGTGAGTGTTTCCGATACTGAACAAGTTTATACAGGTGCACACATTGTCATTTACGCCCGCCAGTGGAAAAATGACCATTATGAGTATTTCGCGGTCAACAGCAAGGGCGAGCTTGTGCCCTGCATTGAAAGCGGCGATACGATTGAATGGTACGGCAGCAATGTGAACGACATGCTTTGGCAGTTCACTGAGTATACCTATGATGACGGCGTCACACCCAACGGATATTACGAACTGGAAAACATCTACGCGAGGAGCAAGGGAGATCCCTCCTATCTTGCTCCAAAGTATTCCGACGAGACGATCCTTTCTAATGATACTGTCGGCGTACTTTTGCAGGGCAGAACGAATCAGCAGTACTACACGCCGATCGTGGCGTGGGATAACCCGGATTATATGTATTCAGGTCTGACGGTGGACCTGAACCAGGAAGATCCGGTCCTTGAACCCTGCTACAGGGCAGACGCCCTGGATTTCTACTTCGCCATCATGGACGAGGTCCCCGTCGACGATGAGATCCACACTGTACCCACCGTTGACAATAATCAGTACGGCATTAAGATGAAGATGGTGGACCTTTCAAACGGAGCAAATACCGCGGACTTGACCGGCCAAATGAACGCTTTCTTCAATAACGGTATCCAAAACGGTAAAACCTGGCATCACACGCCGGGGCTTCTCTCGACGAATCTGACAGACAAATATCCGAAGACAATGAATGCAGGCTCCGGCGGATCGCTTTCCAATCTTTACAACGGTGCAGTGGAAGTCAACCACCTGTTCATGGAAAGTACCTACCGCGCCACCGGTTATTATGAGTACAACAGTGCCCAGAACTTTGCTCACCTCCTGAAGGCGGGTGACAGCCTGGTAGGTACCGCGAGTCCCGACGGCAGCACATACGCAGTCAACGACTTTGTAGTCTACAAGGAACTGGGGACCAATGACACCCAGAGTAAAGATACGCTGAAACACGGACAGTTCTTCCCGTACAACGATATCGAGGCTGGCCGGTTTGCCTCCGTAAACCCCGAGAATCT
>CACYCN010000299.1 GCA_902772895.1 uncultured Ruminococcus sp. | reverse complement strand
GGGCGACCGTTTCCGGCTGCATCGCCGACAGAACCACATGGTCACTATCGGTAATAATCACCGCTTTTGTCTTCCTTCCGCAGGATGCGTCAATCAATAATCCTTTGTCTCTGGCATTCTGCACCATCCGTTTTACGGGCGCCGCATCCGGACTGACAATGGCAATAATTCGTGAGGACGAGATCATATTTCCGTAGCCAATATTGATAAGCCTCATGTTTTGCACCCCGTTATTCAATATTCTGGATCTGTTCCCGGATCTTTTCGATTTCCGCTTTCATATCCACCACTTTATGAGCCAGTTCCGCATCACACACTTTCGAACCGGTCGTATTGGCCTCCCGGTTCATCTCCTGAACAATGAAATCCAACTTACGCCCTACCGGTTCCCCTTCCTGAAGCATCGCTTCCAACTGGGCATAATGACTGCGCAAACGGACGGTTTCTTCATCCACTGCCGTTTTATCCGCAAACAGCGCCGCTTCTGTCAGCATCCGCTGAGGATCAATGGCGGTATCCTGTAACACTTCTTTCAGGCGTTCATACAGTTTATTCCGGTATTCATCGACCGTGACCGGTGAGCGTTCCTCGATTTCACCCACCAGTTCCATGATTTTTTTCCCATGATCCAGTACGTCGGCCGCTAACTTTTCGCCTTCCCGTTCACGCATGGCAATAAAATCAGCCAATGCTTTCCGACCGGCTTCCGTGACGATCCCGGAAACCTTTTCCTCATCTTCCGGCGCCTTTGTCACCGTAAAGATATCCGAATACCTTGACAGCAGTGAAACGGAAATATCATCCCGCAGCTGATACGTATTACACAGTTCCTTCAAAGCGTTGACATAACCTGCCGCCAGAGAATGATTGATCTTGACATCCGCCGCTACATTTTCGTCCGCTTCGAGGGAAACATATACATCCACTTTACCCCGTGTCACGGACTGTACTACCAGATTCCTGATCACTTCTTCCAGAAAACCGTAGCCTCTCGGCACACGGCATTGAAGTTCGAAGAACCGATGATTGACTGCCTTGATCTCAAAAACGATCTGGCGTCCGTTAATCACGCCTTCAAACCGACCGTAACCGGTCATACTTCTGATCATTAACATCACTTCTTTACCAAATTATATTTCTCATGGAAGACTTTTCCAAGTTTTTTCTGTCATACTCTTAACAATTTATTTTACCAGTTTTCCTATCCTCTTGTCAACACACTTCCAAAATTTTACAGAAATCTTTGTTGAATTTCACCAATAATATGACTCTTGTCTTCCCATTGAAAGACGAAACGAATCTTTGACAGAACTGACAGATTTTGAACGGCTCCCGCAACGATAATCCGTATCATTCCGGATAAACTAACATTGTACAAACAGATGATGAAACAACGGATCTCCGGACCCATCATGGAACCCTTCATGAGAAGGCTTTCGGGAATCCGCTTCAGCAAACGCATCATCCTTCATGTACCAATCCAACAGGGGTGAAGCATATGAAAAAAGCGATCAGAAGTCTGGCGGCATCGTTAGCGGTCATCCTGACAGTCATTTTCAGTATCAGCGGTGCTGCCTCCTATCTGGCACCTTCTGCGTTATCCATGTCCTACGGCGAATCCGGACAGCTTGACTTCGGGTTTCCACTGTCTCTGCAGTTCACGGAGGGGAATGTCATATCCGCCGCCGCTGAAACGGACGCTTCCTCCCCGGCTCACCAACAGGCCCGACTCATGCTTTTTGACAGTATTCCGGTCAAGTCAATCGATGTCACACTGGAACAGCGGAAAACCGTGATTCCCGGCGGTCAGCCCTTCGGGATCCGACTCTATACCGACGGACTGATCGTATCTGACGTTTCACCGGTGCAAACAAAAGAGGGAAGCAGAGATCCTGCCGGAGAAGCCGATATTGAACAGGGAGATATCATTCTTTCCGTCAACGGTGAACCCCTGACTTCCAATGAACAATTATTATGTGCCGTCTGTGACAGCGGCGGTAAACCAATGCTCATCCGTGCCAAACGAAATAACCGGATCTATACGGTGACGGTAACACCGGTCAGGGATGCTATCCAGAATGAGTATAAATTAGGGTTATATGTCCGTGACAGCTGCGCCGGAATCGGAACCATGACTCTGATCGATCCGGAAACCGGATATTTTGCCGGATTGGGTCACGGTATCTGCGACACGGAAAGCGGACGTCTGATGCCGCTGCTCAGCGGTGATATCGTTCCGGCTGAAATCACAGCTATCCGTAAAAGTACCGACGGCGCTCCCGGTTCACTGCTTGGCAGTTTCAGCGATCATTCCGCCATTGGTTCTCTCGGAAAAAACAGTCATAACGGCGTCTACGGCACCATAACACAATTACCCGATAATGAGGAACGCATCCCCGTAGCTTTCAAACAGGAAGTCCTGACCGGTTCTGCCCTGCTCCGGACAACCATCGATGATACCGGTCCCCATGACTATACGGTTAAAATCAAAGAGATCAGTTATAACAATCTCAACGCCGAACGTAATATGGTCGTTCAGATCACTGACAGCTCTCTCCTGCAGCAAACCGGCGGTATTGTTCAGGGTATGAGCGGCAGCCCCATTTTCCAGAACGGCAGATTAGTCGGCGCCCTGACGCATGTGTTTGTCAATGATCCCACCTGTGGTTATGCGGTCTTCGCCGAAAATATGATCCCCTGACTACGATTTCCCGTTTCACCACTGTAAAAGAGCTATTTCCGGGGTTCAGGTAGACTTTTCCCAAAAACGCCTCTATATCAGACTTGAAAGACATCCTTGTGTCGGCTCTTGGAATCATCTGTAGTTTATACTTTGAAGTAGGCAAGTACGTTTTCGGGGGTCCAGGGGGTGCTTTTTCGCAAAAGCACCTATGAATCTAACTTGAAAGACATCCTTGTGTCGGCTCTTGGAATAATCTGTAGTTAATACTTTGAAGTAGACAAGTTCGTTTACGGGGGTCCAGGGGGTGCTTTTTCGCAAAAGCACCTATG
>CACYCN010000298.1 GCA_902772895.1 uncultured Ruminococcus sp. | reverse complement strand
TTTTACCTTTTTCTTCGCCTGATCCAGCATCTCCTTGACGGATTCCAGCTGAATATTCAGCTCGGTAATATCGTCCTCCAGTGACTGGACACCCTTATCATAATTTTTGCCGCTGCGGTGGGCTTCATAGCAGATTCTTCCCAGCAAACGGTATTTTCTTGCCAGTTCCGCACGGATATCGGTTGCCGCCATCAACAGTTTCGAACGGTCTACCAGATTGCCGGCTTTCTTTCCTACCTGATCAAGCGCCGATTTTGCATTTACCAGAACGTCATCCATCATGCTCATGTTAGTTACCTCCCCGAATGATAATATTCCGCACTCACAAAGTGCGTTCAGGATATTTCCTGTCAGTCACACAATTCTTTCCGGATCGGAACTATCGTGTCCGGCAGAAACGCTTCCTGCCGGTTTTCCGGATTCCTCTTCCCGAAAAAATGTCTGTTGTCAAAAGTCAACGAATTGTCTTGCCGATCGGATAAGACCTGCGAAAAGTGCCGTATTCAGCAGACTTTCCGTCCTGTCATCCGCTCGTCAAATCATGCCTATTATATCATCATTTATTCGATACTTCAATAGGTTTTGCCACGATTTTGTCAATATTTTTGCCGGTTTATTCGTCATTTTTCCGGTAAAACCGGGTTTTCTCAGTAGGTATAGCAGCCGCCGCCGATGAATTCCCGGATCAGGGAGTTTTCCGGGACAAGGGAACTGTCAATTGATACAAAGCGTTCCAGTGACTGCATCAGCCGCTGTGCCTGTTGAAAGACCGGCGAATCCGAGCCAATGACAGATAACAGGTTCAATACCCGTTCTCTCATGATACACGGCTCATAGATATGAATCGTATTCAGCGTAAAGTCACTGGAATAACGATAGGGTCGGATATATTTCTTCTCTCCATCCACTACTTCATCCCACATGGTAAGCGTACGCTCCGGATCCGTCCTGCGGAAACTGCTGTCCCGTACAATACGGCGGATACAACGGACTTCACGGTTCGTGAGAACCGGATCTTCAATATCCTTGATTCCCTGCTTGACACTGACATAAATCTTGCTCAGATATTCACGGGGAACACTGCCGTCAAAAATCGGATTCAACGCATGAATTCCTTCGATAATAATTACCGAATCATTCTCCAGCCGGATATGACGTGTCCGTTCACTCCGACGGCTATGCGTAAAGTCATAGATCGGAATGTCACATGCTCCGGTCTTTGCGATCAACTCCACACAATGATGCATCAGCGGAATATCCAGCGCCTCTACCGATTCAAAATCCGGCTTGCCGTCCGGGAATTTCCTGACTTTATCGGCTCCCAGATAAAAATCATCCATCGATATCAGTATGGTATGACAGCCTTTCTGTTCAAAAAATTCCTGCAGCTTCTTGCCGCTGGTTGTCTTGCCGCTGCTGGAAGGACCCGATAAAAAAACAATATGACGCCTGACCGGAATATTCATGATCCTGTCTACAATCAGCTTGATATCATTCTGGAAAATCTTCTCCGCTGTCAGCACAAAATCCTCCGGATTGTTTCGTGCTTCCTGATTGATCCGATTGATATCACAGGCATATCTGCGATAGGTATTCAGCCAGTTCAGCATAAAAGACACCTACCCTCTCTTTTCGTTTCAGCATTTCTTCAAAACCGTTATTATATTCATACGGATATTTATAGTTAAATATGCGTTCCAGTTCTTCGGAACACGGTTTTTTCAATTTTGTGACCGCTCCTGCTCCGCAGCCCAGGATCGTATGTGTTTCGTCCATCACAAACACGTTATACAGACTGTCAAAGCCGTCCTTCGCCCAACCTACATTTTCCAGATTTCCTTCCATCCGGCTCTGACGATAGAGATAATAGGGATGATAACCACAGTCTGTCAGCTTTTCTTCCGAATAACGCAGCATCTGAGCAGCCGGCGGCTCCTGATCGCTGTCCAGCATCGTCCCCTGACTGACCAGCCGGGAAGAACGCTTCATCGCTAAGGTATGTACCGTAATACTCTCCGGTGACAGTTCACAGATCTTATCCAGGGTTGAACGGAAACTCTCCGGTGTATCACCCGGCAGTCCGGCAATCAGATCCATATTGATATGACGGAATCCGACCTCCCTTGCCAGTTCAAATGCATCCAGCGTCTGTTGCGCGCTGTGCCTTCTGCCGATGATCTTCAGTACTTCATCATTCAGGGTCTGGGGATTGATACTGATCCTGTCAGCCCCTCCCGATAGAATCGCTTCCAGTTTCTCACGGTCAATCGTATCCGGACGTCCGGCTTCTACCGTGAATTCCCGACAGGTACTCATATCAAAATGGTTACGGATCGTCTCCAGCAGCGTTTTGAGCTGTTCCGCCGAAAGCGTGGTGGGCGTTCCTCCTCCGATATATACACTCTCCAGCCGTAACCGGCATGATTTGGCGATTTCTGCCGTTACGGCTATCTCTTCGCATAACTTTTCAAAATACGGTCCGATCAGTTTCTTGGCATGTTCGATGGACTGTGATACAAACGAACAATAGGAACATCTTGACGGACAAAACGGAATCGAAATATATAAACTGAAAGACCGGGGCTGACTTAATGCAAAGATCCGGGTTTCATATCCCTCTGTCACCGCGCTCAATGCTGCTTTTTCCGGACTTACCAGTAATTCTTCCGTAAAATATTGCTGGGCATAATCCTTTCCGCCCTGCTGTGACAACCGCCGGAATAACTTGATCGGTCTGACACCGGTCAGTATCCCCCATGGCTGCTGTCTGCCGGTCAGTTCCGTCAGTAACCGGTATAGACAGACCGCCAACGCCCGCTCTGTGATCTTTTCACGGCTTTCTTCATAGGGAACATCCGTTTCTTCTGTAAAGGTCAGATGCTTGCTGTCTTCCCGGCAAAAGCGTTCCGTCTCCACTTTTACAAAAATATCCGTTTCCGTTCCCTGCTCCGTGACAAGGGTCGTGATCAGCGGTAAGGGCTTTTCTTCCGGTAATTCACGCAGTACCGTGATCTTTTCATTGTAAAAAAACAGTCTTACTAAGTTCTCCGTTTCATAGTGATAGATATGGTTCAGATAGATCGTCATCTTTCATCACCCCATAAACGGATTATAGAGCCGCTCATACTCCAGCATGGATGATTCCCCGTGACCGCAATATACCTTGAGATCCTCCGGAATCCCGGCTAATTTATGCATGGACTCCCGCATTTCCCGGGCACTGCCCGTCGGGAAATCCGTCCGCCCTGTCGTCATACTGATGAGCGTGTCGCCGGTAAAAATACAGTCGCCGATCACATAACACATACCTCCTTCGGTATGGCCCGGCGTTGCTATCACTTCGACCGCACCGTCCGCAAACGGAAGCCTGTCTCCGTCCTGAACCGTCAGATCCGGCGTGAAATGTTCGATACTGCCCTCAAAAAACAGGGACAGATTCAGATTATCCTTCTCGGTAAAGACGGCGTCCTTCTGACCGATAATGATCTTCGCAGACGGAAACGCCTGTTTCAGCGCCGCTACTCCGCCAATGTGATCAAAATGTCCGTGTGTCAGCAAGATATACCGCAGTTGATCCGCACCACAGGATTGAATCCTCCGGTTCAGCTTTTCCGAACGTACACCGGGATCTACAACCAGCATTTCCCCGCTTTCATCCGTTACAATATAACAATTGGCTCCCAATTCACCCATCGGGTAACACTCTACTCCCACTTTCATGTTCTGTTCCACGGGGAATCCCTTCTTCCTATCCTGATGTAACGTCAGAATCCCCCTGACCCCTTTCTTTTTATTTCAATAGCTATCACTTGTGATCGCCGTTTCTCTGACAAGTTGTTTGCTTTACAGCAATCTTCCTTCCCAATACCCTGTTCTATCCGTAAAGTTTCCGGCTTTACAATTCTATGCCAGATCTTTTGTGTCCAGCAGAATCGTCACAGGACCGTCATTCAGCAGAGAGACTTTCATATCTCCGCCAAACACTCCTTTTTCCACCTGCGCAATTCCCTGTTCTTTCATACAGCGGCAGAAATACTCATATAAGGGTTCTGCCGTTTCCGGACGGGCTGCCGCTTCAAAATTCGGCCGTCTTCCCTTCCGGCAATTGGCGCAGAGAGTAAAATTGGATACCACTAACACTGCGCCGCCGATATCTGTCAGTGACAGATTCATCTTATCGTTTTCATCGGTAAAGATCCGCAGACCGGCAGCTTTGACTGCCAATTTCTGCGCTTCTTTTTCCGTATCGCCTGCTTCAACACCTAAGAGAATCAGGAACCCCTGTCCGATCTGACCGACAATCTGTCCGTCAACCGTGACAGTACATTCCGTTACCCGTTGAATGACTGCTTTCATGGATACCTTCCTTATCTGACAGAAAAATATGATAATCTATATTCATTTTTCTCTATAGTTATCGTTTTCCCAGTTACATCGCTCATTCCCGACCAGACCGCTTTAAGAGCAAACAGCCCTACGGGAATATCGGACAAAGCGCTCCGGACTAATTGCGTCCGATGGAGACGATTCCGTTGATGCCGCTGAGACGGCTGATAACCATCTTGAGATGGTTGATACTGTTGACGGTAATGGAGACTTCGATAATCGCCATGCCGTTTTTCGTTTCACGGGAATTCAGGGAATGAATAAACAGATGCAGCGCCGAAAGCTGATTCGTAATATCCGCCAACAATCCGGTACGGTCTGTCGCCGTAATCTGAAGAGTAGACTGGAATGTCTCGTTGATACTCTGGTCAGCCCATTCCGCTTTGACCCAGCGCTCCGGTTCTTCACATTCTTCAATATTCTTCGGTACGTTGGAACAGTTACGTTTATGAATCGAAACACCATAGCCTCTGGTGATGAATCCGATGATGTCATCCCCCGGTAAGGGATTGCAGCAACGGGAATATTTGACCAGACAGTCATCAATGCCTTCAATATGCACACCGCCGCTGACACGCTTTTTGACCGGTTCGGTGATGACAACCTGTACCGGTTCAGGCTCGGCATATTTCTTGATATATTCCTCTTTCAGACGGGGCAGAATTCGCCAGAGCTGGATACCGCCGTATCCGATGGACGCATAAAAATCATCCAGCGTATTACAGTTTTGTTTATGAATGTATTCACTAAGGAAAGATTCCAGTTCCTTTTCCGGGACATTGATACTCAGCCGACGGAATTCCGTCTCCAACTGGGTCTTTCCTTCAATGATATTTTCCTCCCGTTTTTCTCTCTTGAACCAGAGACGGATCTTGCTTCTTGCTTCACTGGTCTTGACGATATTCAGCCAGTCTCTCTTCGGACCGCCGACCTCCTTGGAGGTAATGATCTCTACGATCTCACCGGTCTTGACCTTATAGTCAATCGGTACAATACGCTTGTCAACCTTCGCGCCGATCATACGGTTGCCGACGCCGCTGTGAATCGCATAGGCAACGTCAATTACCGTTGCGCCCGTCGGCAGATTGATGACATCCCCCTTCGGTGTAAAGATAAATACTTCCTCCGGTACGAGATCCATCTTGATGGTACGAACGATATCCGTAGAATCCGTGTCACTCTGGTTTTCCAGCATCTTCCGGATCCATGCCAGTCTGTCGTCAAGGGAGTGCTTCTTGGTAATACCCTCTTTATATTTCCAGTGCGCTGCGATACCATATTCCGCCGTGTAGTGCATCTCCCAGGTTCTGATCTGAATCTCGAAGGGAATACCTTCCTTGCCGATGACCGTTGTGTGCAGACTCTGATACATATTCGGCTTGGGCGTGGAAATATAATCCTTGAAACGATTCGGCAGGGGCTTATACATATCGTGTACCAGTCCCAGTACATTATAACAATCCGCGACTGTCTCTACGATGACTCTGACGGCAAAAATGTCATAGATCTGATCCATCGTCTTGCCCTTCATGAAGGTCTTTTTATAGATGCCATGGATACTCTTGACTCGTCCGGAAATATAGACATTATGCACTTCCGTCTTCAGACGCTCATACAGATTCTGCTTGATTTCGGCAACAAAATTGATTCTGTCCTTGCTGCGCTTTTCCAGCTGATGTTCGATTTCGGTATAGCCGATCGGGTCCAGATAACGGATCGAAAGATCTTCCAGTTCCTCTTTGATCGCGCGGATACCGAGACGATGCGCGATCGGCGCATAAACTTCCATCACTTCCAGCGCCTTATCACGGCGGTGCTGCTCCTTCATACATTCCAGAGTACGCATATTATGAAGTCTGTCGGCTAATTTGATAATGATAACCCGGATGTCGTTCGACATGGCAATGAGCATCTTCCGGATATTTTCCGCCTGCTGTTCCTCACGGGAGGAATACGGAATCTTTCCCAACTTGGTGACGCCGTCAATCAGACCGGCAATCTCTGAACCGAACAGCCTGATAATATCATCCAATGTGACGTCCGTATCCTCTACAACGTCATGCAGCAGGGCTGCCGCCAGTGATTCACTGTCCATTCCCAGTTCCGCCAGGATACACGCCACCGTTGTCGGATGGAGGATATACGGAATACCGGAAGCCCTGCGCTGGTCACCGTGCATCTCTTCGGCAAAACGATAGGCACGTTCGATCAGCTCGAAATCATAGTTATGATCACTCTTTTTCATCAGTTCCACTAACTCATGATAATCCTGATAAAATTTAGTTTTTTCCGACATAATTCGTATCCTCCTTTAGTTTTCGATAGAGTGCAGATGAGTTGAAATCGACCTTCTCCGACACCGGTATTAATTGAATGTGCAGGAAATCTCCGTCCTGTGTACAATCAATCAGTCCCGATTCTTTCATAACCTCCAATATCATCAGCAGCTTGAAAGCGCCGAGCGTCGGAATCGATAATGCTGATAAGATGACATCGATCGAGTGAACGGTCAATGTACTCTTTTTCAGATAACGATAAACGGCAGCAAACTCTTCCCTTGCCGGAAACTTTCCCCGAATACCAGGTGAAAGAACGCCTCTCCTGTACTGTTCATACAGCTGAATCTCTCTCATGGCTGTTTCGGTATCAAAATCCGACAACCGGATATCCTTGATGTTAAACGACAGATATTCCCGGTTCTGGTAGAGATTGATATCCATTCCTACGGCAAAGTCAAGATCGGATCCTTCCGGATACGGAAATTCCTCCGGCGTAGTGGAAAACTTCACGAAATTCAGTCTGGCATTGCCTCGTGATACTGCCAGCTTGATATGTTTACCGCCCGAAAGCGGGATGATTTTATCCAGATGCATATGATTGATACCGAATACCGGCTTGGGATTGCCGTAGCCGAAGGGTTCAAAACCGTGAAGCTGATGTACCATATCCGTGACAATGGTTTCCGGATTCAGATTACAGTCAAGCTTCATCGTCATCAGCGGCATTGCTCCCAGCTGATCGGCATAATGATTGATCGCCTTGCGAAATGCGTCTATATTGCGCTGTTGAATGCTCAGCCCTGCCGCCATCGGATGTCCTCCGTATTTTTCCAGCAGATCCGAACAGGCAAATATCGCGTCTACCAGAGAGAATCCGGCGATACTTCTGCCCGATCCCTTACAGATATCTTCATCTTCGGCAATGATAATACAGGGTTTCCCGTATTTTTCCGTAATCTTGGAAGCAACAATCCCGATGACACCCGAATTCCAGCCTTCGGAAGAAATGACCAGTACCCGGTCATAAGTCAGTTCCGGCTGCTCCTTCATCCGGGAACAGATTTCTTCATAAATCTGATTTTCAATCGTCTGGCGTTTACTGTTCAGATTACTGAGTTTTTCCGCCTGAGCGTCGGCATTCCCCTCGTCTTCCGTCAGCAGCAGATCTACCGCATCATACGGAGTCCCCAGACGTCCGGCAGCATTGATACGGGGCGCTAATTTGAAGGCAACATTCCCTGCATTGACCGATTCGATCTGCGCTTTCTCTATCAGCTTGGCAATCCCGTATCGGGCGTCGTTCTCGATATGGATCAGCCCTGCTTTCACGATAGTCCGGTTCTCGCCGCTCAGCGGCACCAGATCGGCAATCGTTCCGAATGCCGCCAGATCGGAATAATTTTCCAGTACAAAGAAACTGTCGCCTTCCATCGCCGAAGCCAGCTGCAGGGCAATGCCGGCACCGCAATAATCCTTGAATTCAGAAGTATCGTCCAGCCGATGAGGATTGACTACCGCAACGGCGGTCGGCAGCACATCCTGCGGTTTATGGTGATCCGTGACAACCACGTCTATTCCGAGCGTTCCTGCATAGTTGATCTCGTCAATGGCGGATATCCCGTTATCAACTGTAACGATCAGTCTGACTCCCTGTTTTTTCAGATAGTCCACCGCTTTTTTGTTCATACCGTAACCTTCGGTATTGCGGTCGGGAATATAGTAAATGACATCGGCAAACTGGTTATTCAGATAAGAATATAATAAAGCGGTAGAGGTGACGCCGTCACAGTCATAGTCTCCGTAAATACAGATCTTTTCTCCGGCTGATATTGCCGCTCTGATTCTGTCAACAGCCTTATCCATATCTTTGATAGAAAAAGGATCTGCCATATCCCAGCCCGGGTTAAAGAATCTTTCAATCTGTGACTGTGCCGTCACGCCTCTGATGGTCAGCAGCATGGCAGTAAATGCAGGTAAGCCATATCGCCGTGAAAGTTCCTTTACCTTGTTCTTGTCAACCTCGGATACGATCCATTTCTTCATCTGAACACCGCCTTTTCTATATTTAATAATCATACCATTTTTTTGGGATTTATTCAATATATTTTTACTCATTTTCGTCCCGCTCTTTTACGTAATTCTTTCCTTTCATCCATACAGCAAACGATTCCGGTAACAGATTTGTTGGTTTATTTCCCATTCGTGATTGAAAGGGAGGTATTTTTATGATATACTGAAAAGGCATCAAAAACGGGAGGTCACCTATCATGAAACATACTACAGGAAAACTCATTGCCGCAGGGTTACTGACCGCTGTCGTACTCGGTCTTTTTACATCCTGCTCCGGCGGCTCTCAGAACAGTCAGTCAGATAATTCCACTGTTTCCGGCTCGGAAAGCTCTGTATCCTCCGGGAAAAGTTCCGTCTCATCAGATTCCTCTTCGGATTCTTCTCCGGTGGAATCCCGGAAAGAGGACGGAAAGGAATCTTCTCAGGAAAAAAGTCAATCCGATAACTCTGATCAGACGGATGAAAAGGAAAAAGGTGATATTCCTCCATTGGACGATCCTGATCCCAGTGATGTGGGCTATGTCAATGAAAACGGCATCCTGATCTATCAGAAAACCGCTTACGAAACCTTCTACGGCTATGACGGAATCGCAAAGGAATATGCAGCCGCTATCTCCGGCATCAAGAAGGCTCTCGGAAATGATATCACCGTCTATAACGTGGTAGTGCCGACACACTGCGGTATCACCCTGCCCGACCGTTTCTTTGACGAATACGGCATCACTGACCAGAATCAATATATCAATACCATCACTTCCTCCTATGACGCTGACGTGATCGGCATCAATACCTATCAGACGCTGATGCATCACCGGGATGAGTATCTGTACTTCCATACCGATCATCACTGGACCGGTCTGGCTGCTTATTATGCCTATAAGGATTTCTGCAAGACCGCAGGCGTGGATTACTGGAAACTGACCGATCTGGAAGAAAAAACAATCCCCGGCTATTACGGCTGTCTTACCAATTATGCGGATGCTTCTCTCCTGGAAGAAGATACCGTCCATTATTTTACAAAAGATATTGACGCTACGACAACGATCTATGAAAATGACGGTACCGGTGAACAGACTTCCTTCATGATTCATGATTATGCGGAAGGGGCCAATGCCTATGGCGTCTTCCTTGGCGGCGACAGAGCCCTGATGGTCTGCAAAAACAAGGACGGTAACGGTAAAAAAATTGCAGTCGTCAAAGAATCCTACGGCAATGCGTTTGCCCCGTTTATTGCCTATACCTACAGTGAAACTCATATGATCGATTTCCGTTATATCGAATTCGATTTTGTCAAGTATATCAAGGACAACGGCATTACTGATGTGATCTTCGTCAATAATACGATGGCATCCGCTACCCCTATGCGTATCGATGAACTGAACGGTCTTGTCAGTTCCTCCGCTTCCTCCGAGGAAAATGCCGATGCCAATGAGCAAAATGACACTGACAGTGACAGCGATACTGATACTGACACCAACACCGACACCGATAATAACACGGATGAAGACGCCGATAATGACGCCAACGAAGAGTGATCTTCCATCAAATCTTGCAGACGCTTCTCCCGAAAGAGAAAAAACACAAGCAAACCGGAAAGATATACCGGAATGCTTGTGTTTTTTTGGAGTGAATTATTTCTGGACTGCGGAAGTATGTTTTTCTCTGAGATAGGTGGATTCCAGATCGGCAAGATGCAGTTTGACAGCCAGAGGATATTTTTCAAAGGCAAGTCCCACTGAAAAACTTCCTCCCTTGACGGCATCATCAAAACCGCCCATATGCCAACGGATCGCCATCGCTTCCGAGGTCTTCAGACGCATGAACCGTTCAATCAGAAAAACGGATTTTTCGCCGTGTCCGAACGGAAAAATATCCTCCACCGCATAAAACGGTTTCTTTTCCCACTGTCCGGTTTCCTCGTTTTTGACGTTACGGGAAGAAACTTTATAGAACTGCGCTTTACATAGATCGTGAAGCAGGGCACATATCGCAAAGCTTTCCGGATGATCGGTTTCCGGATCAAAATGTTTTTCTATCAGGGTGTGATAGACACTCAGACTATGCATCACTAATCCCTGTTCGCAGGCACAGTGAAATCTGGTACTGGCAGGCGCGGTAAAGAAATCCGTTTTCTGCAGCCATTCCAAAAGTTCCTTGGATCCTTCCCTCTTGATATTTTCGGTATAGATCCCGATGAATTCTTCTTTATAACCCATGATCAACCTCCCGATTATTTCATATCGTCATTATAATGCGCACGTTCACCGCCGATAAATTTAGGTCTGGTTCTGGCGGAAGTAACATTCGCCTCTCCGATTTTTTTCACACGTATTGTCAGCGGCACGGCGACTTCTTTCAGATGCATTCCGATCAGCACACCGCCGATATCAATCCCGGCATCCGCTTTGATATGTTCCACGGCGACCGGCTCTTTCAGCGTCCGATACGTAATGGTCGCAAAAGAACCGCCGGCTTTGGGCTGCGGTACGACATTCACGATATCACGATGCTGTTTTTCTGCCGCTGCGGCTTCGGTAATAATCGCGCGGTTCAGATGTTCACAGCATTGGGCAGCCGGATAGATTCCCTTTTCCTGCAGCAGCGGATAGATTCCGTCAAAAACCGCCTGCGCCAGTTCCATACTGGAAGCGCTGCCATAGGATGCCCCGGCAACGGTACTGGAAGAACAACCGATGACAAATATATCACCGGCTCTGAGTCGGGACTGTTCCAGAATTTCTTCCACTGCCTCTCTGGTCTGTCTGGTAATTTCTTCGTACATAAAGACACCTCTGTCAAAAATAGGTTAAGGCACCTCAGCTGAGATGCCTTAACAAACCGGAATTCCGGTAAATCATTTCTTATTCTTCTACGGCTGCTTCTTCTGCCGCTTCAGCTTCTGTCTCAGCAGGAGCTTCTTCAGCGCTGTCATTCAGCAAAGCCTTCATAGAAAGGCTGATACGCTTCTTATCGAAATCGATAGCGGTAATTCTGACGTTAACCTTCTGACCAACGGAAAGAACATCCTGCGGCTTCTCTACTCTCTCGTTAGAGATCTGGGAAACATGGATCAGACCATCGATACCGGGAATGATATTAGCGAAAGCGCCGAACTGTGTCAAGCCGACAATTTCAACTTCACAATCCGTACCCACAGGATACTGATTCTTGAGGATCTCCCAGGGATTATCCTCGTCCTTCTTATAGCCCAGAGAAATCTTGCCCTTTTCCTGATCGAGGGACTTGATATATACCTCGATGGTATCGCCGACATTCACAACTTCAGAAGGATGCTTGATACGGTTCCAGGACAGCTCGGAAATATGTACCATACCGTCAATGCCGCCGATATCGACAAATGCGCCGTAAGATGTCAGGGACTTCACAGTACCTGTGTACTTCTTGCCGACCTCAGCGTCTGCCCAGAAAGCTTCTGCCTTCTGCTTACGCTCATCGTTGAGTACGGAACGGATCGAACCAACCGCACGTTTTCTCTGTCTGGTTGTCTCGATAATACGGAAGCTTACCTCCTGCTTGAGCAGACCGTCCAGAGCTTCTCCTCTGGTGGCGGTTGCCAGTGAAGCCGGAATGAATACTTTCACGCCATTGGTAACAGCGATCACGCCGCCCTTGACGATCTCGGTAACGACACCTGTAACGACTGTCTTCTCTTCCTCAGCCTTTACGATATCATCCCAGCCCTTCTGCGCATCCAGAAGTCTCTTGGAA
>CACYCN010000297.1 GCA_902772895.1 uncultured Ruminococcus sp. | reverse complement strand
TTCGGCTTGCTCTTTTGCACCCTTTACCCTTCTGAAAAATTTTTAAAAATTTTTCAGAAGGGTATTGACTTTTAATAGTTAGTCACCTCTATGAAAATAAAGTAAAACCCTGCCGATCTTGCGGCGATACTATGACGTAAATAACCGGATCACATCATTGACCGAAACAAACGCCATGAACAATAACAGTACAACAATGCCGATACCATGGATCCAGGCTTCCACTTCAGGTTTGATACGTTTTCTGCGAATGGCTTCTATGATCAGGAAAACCAGCCGTCCGCCGTCAAGCGCCGGCAAAGGCAACAAATTGACGACACCAAGATTGATGGTAATGATTGTCATAATAAAGACGATATTCCCCACACCGTCCCAGAAACTCGATTGCAGACCGACAGACGCTGCCTGTGAGATCGCACTGGTCATACCGATGGGGCCAGCTACTTCATTGATACTGAACTGACCGGTAATCAGTCCGATCAGACTCGCCCAGACCATCTTGACAGTAGAAACCGTCTGTAAAAACGTCTGCTGAATGAGTGACCAGAAATTATTTTCCACGCCGAGATAGACAATATCCCGTTGGATAATCTCCGAACCGTCTTCTTTTTCTACTGTCGGGAATTTCACATGCTCAAAGGTCATGTGTTTTCCGTCACGCACGACTTCAAAGGTAAAGTCGTTATTTCTGGCAGTGGCAAAAGCAAAGTTCAGATCCATGGAAGTAGTCGTTCCGTAACCGTTGATCGACTTGATCTCATCCCCTACCTTAAGCTGTTCGGAAGAGGTGGCGTTTTCGGCAAAGCGGGCAATCTGGGTCGTACCGAACAGTTCACAAGGAATCAGGGTGATCATCATCAGAAGAAAGCCCAGCAGAAGATTCATGACCGCACCGGCTACGACAATAATCATCCGTTTCCACACAGCCTTATTGCCAAAGGCACGGCTGTCATCACTTTCCGCATCTTCTCCTTCCATCGAACAGAAGCCGCCGATCGGAAATAACCGCAGGGAATACAGTGTCTCCCCTTTACGGAATTTGATAATCTTCGGTCCCATGCCAAGGGCAAATTCATTGACTTTGACGCCGCTTTTTTTAGCGGTGATAAAGTGACCGAATTCATGAATAAAGATAATCAGTTCAAAAAGTAAAATACCGATAATAATGAGTAATGCTGTTTGTATGGAAATCATCTCCCGATAGTTTTAAAAATATGTTCCGGTTCCGTACTTTCGTCAGATCACGCCTTCGTCAGAACGGAAGCTCTGGTTTCTTTGTCAGCCTGCAGTATTGCTTCAAGCGTCAGTGACGGTGACGCCGGACGGAATGTCTCAACGGCATGACTGACCAGATCGCCGATTTTCAGGAAGGGGATCTTTCCTTCCAGAAACAGCTGTACCGCCGCTTCATTGGCCGCATTCGCAACCGCCGGATATAATCCCCCTGACCGCAGTGCCTTCCGGCATACGGCAAGACAGGTAAAGGTTTCCGTATCCGGCCGGTCAAAAGTCAGAGTGGCAATTTCTGACAGATCCAGTTCCCTGACAGGAGATGCCATCCGTTCAGGATACGTCAGGGCATACTGGATCGGGATGCGCATATCCGGAACCCCCAACTGGGCTATGACGGAATGATCTTTCAGCTGAATCATAGAGTGAATGATGCTCTCCCGATGAACCAATACATCGATCTCGTCATCGCTGACATGGAACAGACGGGATGCTTCAATCACTTCCAGTCCCTTATTCATCAAAGTAGCGGAATCAACGGTAATTTTGGCACCCATACTCCAGTTGGGATGTGTGAGTGCCTGTTCCACCGTCACATGCTGCAGTTCCTCCCGTTTCTTTCCGAAAAAGGAACCGCCGGATGCTGTCAGGATCACTTTTTTCAGCGCACCGGGGGGACATCCCTGTAAGCACTGGAATACGGCGGAATGTTCACTGTCAACGGGATAAAGTCTGACGCCGCAGCGTTCGATTTCCGCATTGACCAGTTCGCCACCCGCCACTAACGTTTCTTTATTGGCAAGGGCTAAGTTCTTGCCGGCACGAATCGCCTGTAAGGTCGGCAGAAGACCCGCTACACCGACAATGGCATTGACCACCGTATCCGCTTCCGGGGTTTCCGCAGCCTGAAGAATACCTTCTTCCCCTTCCGCTACCGTGATATCGGTATCCGCCAAAGCGATTCTGAGCTGTCGGGCGGCTGTCGGGTCGGCGACCGCTACCAGTGAAGGATGAAATTCCCTTGCCTGCTGTTCCAGTAACCGGATATTGCGGTGAGCGGTCAGGGCTGAGACACGGATGCCGTGCATTCTTGCCACATCCAGTGTCTGGACACCGATAGAACCTGTTGCGCCGAGAATGGCAATATTTTTTGTCATATCAAACACTTCCGTTCGTGAGTAATATCGGGAAATAGGAGGTGTAGATCAGGATATACGGGGCTACAATGACAACACTGTCGAATCTGTCCAGAAAACCGCCGTGTCCGGGAATGATGAATCCGTAATCCTTGATCCTGAAATACCGTTTGATGACCGAAAAAGTCAGATCACCCACCATCGACAGAAAAGAACCGGTAAATGCCAGCAGTCCGATATTCAGATAGTTCACGCTGACGGTTTTCTGATAGACCAGATCCGCAAAGATCCAGCCGATCAGACACGTCGCTCCTACACAGAGGATGACGCCTCCTATCGCTCCTTCAATCGTCTTTTTCGGACTGATATTCGGACACAGCTTATGTTTTCCCAGAAAACTGCCGGCAAAAAAGGCGCCGATATCCGCCATCCATGGCAGGGCAAGCGCTAAAATAAAGTAGAATGAGGAATGAGACGGGTCCGCATTCTTCATCAGTACCATCGTGGATAATGCGACGGTAATAATCAGCGTCATACTGTAACTATATGCGAATTCCTGAAAGGATATCTTCTGATGAAAAAAGATCATCATTGCCATCATGATGCCGGAATAGACAAATCCCAGCAACAGTCCTGTCGGCAGACTGCCCAGAGAATAACTGATGAGCATCGGATAGGCTGCGGCAAACAGTAATCCCGGAATACTCAGCGGAAATCGTTTCAGAGTCTTTGTCGCATAGGCAAATTCTCCGACTGACATCGTACAGATGATCGCTACGGCAATGTCGATCAGTATCGGCAGTGAGGTGCTGAAAAAGACTATGACCAGTATCAGCGGCACTCCTACTAAGGCTGCCAGAAATCGTTTTCCCATTTATACACCACCAAATCTTCTGTTTCTTTGATTGAATACCGCAATCGCCTGATCAAAATCGGCAGGCTTGAAATCCGGCCATAACGTATCGGTCGAATAAAACTCGGAGTAGGCTGCCTGATAGAGCAGGAAATTGCTCAGCCGGTGTTCACCGCCGGTACGGATGATCAGATCCGGATCGGGCTGACCTGCCGTATAGAGCCGGTCGGAGATCATCTGTTCGGTAATGTCCTCCGGACGGATCGCTCCGGAACGTACTTCTTCACTCAACAGCCGTGCCGCTCTTACCAGTTCGTCACGTCCTCCGTAATTCATCGCCAGATTCAGTACCATTCCTTCTCTGTCCTTGGCATTTTCCTCGGTCTCGTCAATCAGACGGATAATATCCGGAGCAAACGCACTGCGGTCACCGATAAAACAAATCTTGATATCGTCCTTCCGGAAATCCGTCAGCGAATCGATCAGATACTGACGGAATATTTTCATAATGGCATTGACTTCTTCCAGCGGACGTTTCCAGTTTTCGGTGGAAAACGCATAAAGCGTCAGTACCTTGACGCCCTGTTTACTGATATATCGGGCGATCTCCCGGAAAGTCTTTGCTCCATAGGTATGTCCTACCGGTCGGGGCAGTCCCCGTTTTTTCGCCCAGCGACCGTTGCCGTCCATGATGATTCCTACGTGTTCCGGAATATACAGTTTCTTTTGCTCGTCCAACATGACACATCTCCCTTCGGGAATATACCGAACCCTTTCCGTTTCTGGGCTTTGACGTTCTGACGGTAATTCCCTGATAATAAAAATCTGACAAATGACACCATAGCGCTGTCATTTCTCAGGTACTTACTGTTCCTGCCGGAATCCCGGTGACAAAAATAGTTCCCCGGCAGGATACCCTGCCGAGAAATATTCTTGTTGGTGTCTTTTGTCAGATCTCCATGATCTGCTTCTGTTTCTTTTCGGTCATCTTCTCGATGCTCTTGATATGTTTATCCGTCAGATCCTGGATCTTCTTTTCACCGTTCTTCTGATCATCCTCGGTGATCTCGCTCTTCTTCTTCATGGACTTGAGTTTTTCCATCGCTTCACGGCGGGCAGAACGAACCGCTACTTTCGTATCCTCTCCCATTTTTGCGATTTCCTTCACGATTTCCTTACGGCGGTCTTCCGTCAGCGGCGGGAATACCATACGAATGATCTTGCCGTCATTCTGGGGATTGATACCGATATCCGAAGTCTGGATTGCCTTCTCGATGCTGCGCAGGACAGACGTATCCCACGGCTGAATGGTCAGCGTTCTTGCTTCGGTAACCGAAATGGCTGCCAGCTGATTGATCGCAGTGGGGGCGCCGTAATAGTCTACCTTTACTTTATCCAGTACCGCAGGATTGGCTCTGCCGGCACGGATCTCAGAGAATTCCGTCTCCAGATGCTTGATGCATTTTTCCATTTTTTCATCCGTTTGTTTGATGACCGTGTTCATGTTTCGTACCTCCAATGTATAAATTTTTATTGATGACCGCTATGAATCACAGCTCTTCCTGCTGTTTTTTCCATGATCTGTCGATTACTGCTCGACAAGGGTGCCGACGTTTTCTCCGCAGACCGCTGCGACAATATTATCCGGATTTTCCAGACTGAAAACGATGATCGGCAGATTATTATCCTTACAGATGGCGGCAGCCGTACTGTCCATCACTTTCAGGTCATGGTTGAGTACCTCATGGAACGATACTTTATCGAACTTTTTCGCCGCAGGATTGGTTTTCGGATCACTGTCATAAACGCCGTCTACCATTGTCGCTTTCAGAATGATATCCGCCTCGATCTCCGCCGCACGCAATGCCGCTGCCGTATCCGTTGAGAAGAACGGGTTACCGGTGCCGCAGCCGAAAACCAGAATTCTGCCCTTTTCCAGATGACGGATGGCTCTGTTCCGGATATATGGCTCGGCTACCTGCTGCATCGAAATCGCTGTCTGGACACGTACTTCCAGATCAAGCTGTTCCAGTGCATCGCATACTCCCAGGGCATTGATCGCAGTTGCCAGCATTCCCATATGGTCGGCTCTGGTTCTGTCCATCTTGCCGCTGGAACGGCCTCTCCAGAAATTGCCTCCGCCTACGACAATCGCTACCTGAACACCTAATTCATTCAGTTTCTTGATCGGCTGACAAAAACGCAGTACCGTATCAAAATCGATACCGTGCTTTTCCTCTCCTGCCAGAGATTCTCCACTCAGCTTTAACAGAACTCTTTTATATTTTGGCTCCATAATATCCACACACTCCTGTTGTTTATATTATTTTAATCTATTCTACTATATTCGGCAATCAAAGTAAAGCGGATTTTAAGATTTTTCCGGTTTATTATTTCCACTTTTCTCACGGATTATCGCAGGTTTCTGTATCGTTTGGTGTAAAGTCATTTCCCTGACACCGATATTTCCCCATTGATTTACGATCGCTTCCGTCAATCAATAGTTTTTGCGTGTAAAGTAAAGTTCTTTACACAACCGTTTTGTGTCAGTCAGCGTCTTCTGCGAGAGTTTCCATCAGAAAACTGACCGGACGGAATCCGTCATTGCAGGAGATCATCGCAGAACGGGGATTCTTCATCCAGCCGTCATAAAAATTCTCCGCACCATGTGATAACGCCATCACAAACGATGACATACTTTCCCAGGCACTGTCGCATAATCCTTCCGGTTTTTCCCAGCCGTTTGCCAGAAATACCTGTCCGACACGCATATCACAGGCGTGTTCGATCGGGTTTTCATAGGCTGCGATCAGATCAGGATAACAGGCTTGTTTCATTACGGTGATCCGTACCTTTTTCATCAGCTTCCCGCCTTTCGTATACTTCTCAGATCGTATCATCCGTCTTCGCTTTACGCTTCAAAGCTGTAAAAAAGGCGTCAATCTGATTGCGACAGATTGACGCCCTGTTTGTTCTTATTCTCTCACGCCGGGACTAACCTTATTTGGCCAGGCTTGCTACCTCGGCTGCGAAGTCGTCAGCACGCTTCTCAAGACCTTCGCCCTTCTCAAAACGAACGAATTCTACGATCTCGATCTTACCGCCGAGAGCTTTCGCAGTCTGAGCGGTGTACTGGCTGACCTTCTGCTTGCTGTCCTTTACGAATACCTGATCG
>CACYCN010000296.1 GCA_902772895.1 uncultured Ruminococcus sp. | reverse complement strand
TGGTTGATCTATCCACCGGCCATTCACTTTACAAAGATAATAGTCGCCGTTATACCAAGTCCAAATCAGATCGTCCACCTGCATTTTACGCATAGCGTTGATTGCCTTAAAACCAGCAACAGCGTTACTCCCCTTATAAAATTCGTGTGCCTGCTTACGAATCAAGCTGCTGTCATCTGTTCTAATAGAAATGGAAGTCCATCCAACACCTATAATTTGATCTTTAATGCATAAGTCAAATAAATCTTTTTGTGTAAGACCTGCCTCTATAGAATTTCGTAAGTGTAAACGCCAGACGTTCATGGTCATAATCCTTTAATATCTACCGCATAATCTGTTCAATAATACTGTTCCACGTAGCTATAAGCTTTATTGAAAACATCCTGATCTTTTATTCTGTATTTTCGCATAATTACATCACGCAGGTTCCTGCTAACCTCTTTCCGACCGGTAGAAGTATTCTGCCACCCAGGAAAACGTACTATTCTTACGATACCGTCGATATCATTGACAATACGTTCAACGATAACCGGCGTTTTTTCATTTCTAACGTTTTGGAAAAGCTCTGTCAATGCAGCTTTTCCTTTTGCAGTAGAATCTGTATTTGCAGTCGGGGTATGCTTCATCATCTCGGCTGCATCTTTAGCGAGGTCAAGCAAAGCTTTCAGGAATTGAATACTGGTTAGAAGCCCAGCTTCATGCTCTTCGCGGAGTTTCTCCATGCGTTCCCCTAACGCGACGAACCGTGGATCATCACGGTGTGCCAAAATAATAGCAGCAAGGTCAATCTCTACCTTTTTGCGTTTTTTTGCGACGACGGTATCTCCGGAAATGAATTTTTCAATAATCTTCGCATCCATTTCCAAGATATCTTCTTCCGTATTAACTTCTTTGACATCGATGTTTTCATGGACAAGTTGCAGCGTCTTCGCGCCAAGAGCAGCCCAAATCAGTTTGCCGCGTTCGTCTGTCGGACGAATGGAGTCATAGACCTTGGACAACCATTTATACTCTGTCCTGAATGGATTCAGACAGGCATCCGGCGACAGGGCATTCCATACTCGGTTCAAAGCACGATAATGTGCGCCGAACTTATCTTTTGTTTCATCATCGGGGAGACAATCCTGTGCAGCAACCAAGCCTTCCCAATCATCCCGGGTACGATCTACTCCGGGGAAGAAAGCAATACAAGCTGCTACCATCTCGGGAACTTTCTCCTTTACGCTTTCAATGTTGGAAATGACCTTCTCGACAGATTCGGAATCAAAGAAAAGTGCCTTTGCAACATCGTCGAAAATACCAATGTAGTCAACAATTAAACCATATGTTTTTTCCTGATTGAAAACACGGTTGGTTCGGCAGATCGCCTGAAGCAACGTGTGGTCTTTCATCGGCTTATCCAGATACATGACCTGAAGTACCGGAGCGTCAAAACCTGTTAAAAGTTTGCTGGTTACAATTACAATCTGCAAAGGATTATTCGGGTCACGGAAGTCGTCAAGGACCTTAGCCTCTTCATCTTTTGACCGACGCCACTTCTTATACTCGTCCGCTTTATCATTATTCGTATCCATCACGATTGTAGACGTTGCCTCACCTAACAACTTATCCAGTTCTTTTTTATATTGAACGCAGCACTCGCGGTCGTAACATACAACCTGAGCCTTAAAACCATTCGGATTTACCTTTGTCATGAAGTGGTCTGCAATGTGCTCGCAGACGGCTTTGATACGTTTAGGGTCCTTCATGATTGCGGACATGCGAACACGTTGAGCGACTTTGGATCGTTCTTCTTCCGTCAGATTCGCTTCATCTGCCAACTGTTTAAACGCTTCGTCGATAGCATCCTGATTCACATGCAGTTTAACAGGCACAGGTTCAAAATGCAGTGGCAACGTAGCTTGGTCACTAACAGAATCTGCAAAAGAATACCGGCTCATATAACCGGAACGGTCTTCAGTGGCACCGAAGGTTGCAAAGGTGTTTTTATCCAGCTTATTAATAGGAGTACCGGTCAGCCCGAAGAAAAAGGCGTTTGGCAGCGCCATGCGCATACGCGCACCCAAGTCACCTTCCTGCGTTCGGTGAGCCTCATCGACCATAACGATGATGTTATCGCGGAAATTGATTGCTTCAGTAATGTATTTAAATTCAAAAATCTTCGTGATTATCACTTTGCGGGTGTCAGCTTTGAGCAATTGTTTCAATTCTATATTGCTGTCAGCCGGAACAAGATTTGGTACATCGGCCATAGAAAACGTACCAAAAATCTGCCCACTCAAGTCAATACGGTCATTTACGATGATGACGGTAGGTGCATTCAGTTCTTTCATCATACGGAGCTTTTGCGCGGCAAAAACCATTAACAAGGATTTACCACTTCCTTGAAAATGCCATATCAAACCTTTTTTAGGATAGCCAGCTTTAACGCGGTTAACGATTAGATTCGCGCCCTCATATTGCTGGTAACGGCAGACGACCTTAATCTTACGATTATGTTTATCAGTTGAAAAAAGCGTGAAATAACGGAACAGGTCCAGAATGACCTCTTTTCTTGTAATGGATCCAACGCTTTGCTGTACTTTTATGAAATTTCCCTCTTCATGAGGGATATCCGCGTACCAAGGCCCCCAAAGAGTCACAGGGGCATTGATAGAGCCATAACGGAAGCGCTTACCCTCGGTGGCAAAGTTAAAGATGTTAGTTACAAACATTTCCGGAATGGATTTCTCATAATTAAGGATATCCCCCGCCCCATCCATCCAGCTAATTGCGGGACGAACAGGAGATTTCATCTCACCAATCGCAACAGGGAATCCGTTAATTAGCAAAACAATATCTAACCGCTTCCCGCCGACGGTCTGCGGATATACCCACTGGTTTGTTACAACAAAACGGTTGTTTTCCGGATTATCATAATCAAAAAAATGTATGCTGATAGAACGACCATTCTTATCAAACGGAAAACTGTTCTCTTCGAATATCAGCTTTTTGAACCGTTCGTTCTGCGTCACCAAGTCATGAGGTCTGACGGTAGAAATCAGTGCACGCAGCTTATAGATTACCGTATCGGCATGAGATGGGT
Source organism: uncultured Ruminococcus sp. (assembly GCA_902772895.1). Lineage (GTDB taxonomy): Bacteria > Bacillota > Clostridia > Oscillospirales > Acutalibacteraceae > UBA1213. The sequence continues at coordinate 244 of CACYCN010000296.1, read as the reverse complement.
TTTCCGCAATACAATGATTGAACCGAATCAGTGCTTCTCGCAGATGGGATTCAACCATAACATCTGTTTCACTGCGCGGCAATTCTGCTGCAGGAATGTACTCCCATCCATTCTGCTGCAGGGCATGGATAACCATATCCTCGACGTTTTGTTCTGTAAACGTTCCCGGCATAACTCATAACCTCCTATGATTTCATTTTATCTTGAATGCTTCTACGGCGCACTGAAGCAAATATTTTGATTT
>CACYCN010000295.1 GCA_902772895.1 uncultured Ruminococcus sp. | reverse complement strand
TTTTAGTGGTTGCGGAGGCAGGATTTGAACCTACGACCTTCGGGTTATGAGCCCGACGAGCTACCATGCTGCTCCACTCCGCGATATCTGTTTTTTGACTGCTTGATTATTATAACACCACAGGCAGTAGATGTCAAGAGTAAATTTCAAAAAAACAGAAAATAGCGACAATGAACAAAAAGCATCCCAAAAGAAGCCAAAAACCGGAAAAAGCCACTACTCCACACCCTGCTGAAAGAAATTTCATCCGTCATATTTTCAAAAAGCCGTACAGATTTAAGGACAGCAACGGCTCTCAGAGGAGAAAAACCGATCAGCATGACACGGCAGATATCAACAATCCTCTTCGGCAATAATCAGTTCCTTGGCATAAGGCAGAGAGCTGACAACATGACAAAAGGTATGCCATTCTTCTAACTTATGATTTTTGCGGGAATGATAGATTCCGATCAGATTTTCATAATTCATGGTAACCGTACGCATCTGGTTATAATTAGACGGCAGCAGTTGGATAATATGATACCATACTTCTTTGTCCTTTGTTTCCAGATACTTCAGACGCAGTTTTTCCAGATGTGCCAACACAAGACGCATCACATCGAGAGTTTCCTCATCCATATGATCACAGCTGAACTGAGCCAGATCAAACGGAGCTGACGTAATCTTATGCATGGTACTGGTAGAATTGGCAACCGTACCGACTTTATAGGTATCAAATTCCTTCCACCAGTAAATAGGCGCGGTAATATCCAGCGAAACAAAGATCTGACGCAGGAACTTTCTATGGTCACTGCCGGCTTTCCGCAGACGCACCGCCAGAGACAGATCATTGTCTCCCAGAATATAATTTCCGTCATCATCATAGAAACTGTCGGAACGGGCCCAGCTATTCATCGGATTACGGGCCCCTCTGATAGCATTATGAAAGTTCATAACTTCCGTATTTTTGACACTTAACACACCGATCATCTCCCACTGTTTTTCTTTTTCTGAAAGGAATAACAAAAATGAGTCACTGCCTGATCGGGCAGGAAACGTCTGACAAACTTGAGTGACTTAATTTTCAGAGAAGGAATCACATAGAGTTTGCCGTTCATGAGTCCGTCCAGCGCCTGATCGGCAACCGTACGGCTGTCCATCGGAGCCGTAGAGAATTTCACATTAGCGACCTGATTGAATTCCGTATCCACAGGGCCGGGACAGAGGGCACAGATTCTGACATGACTGTTCTTACGGCGCAGTTCTTCATAGACGGCGCCCGTCAGACTGACGACATAATTTTTCGTAGCATAATAGGTTGCCATCAATGGGCCGGAAAAGAAACCGGCAATGGAAGCGACATTGAGAATATACCCCTTATCCCGTGCGATAAAATCCTGCAGGAAGAGTTTGGTCAGCGTATGTACGGCAATTACATTGGTTTCGATCATATTCAGTTCCGTTTCCAGGGAAGTCTCATCAAAATAGCCGCATAAGCCAAACCCGGCACAATTGACCAGCATTTCGATTTCCTCTTTCTGGAGTACCTCATGCAGTTTTTTACATTCGGCAAGATGTGACACATCACATCTGACACATTTAGCATGTTTTCCCAGTTCTTTTTTCAGTTCCATGAGTCTGTCGATTCTTCTTGCCACAAGAATGACATCCCAACCACGGCTGACAAGTTCCTTTGCAATTTCTTTTCCGATTCCGGAGCTTGCGCCTGTTACCAGTGCTTTCATCTTATCATTCCTTTCATTCATTTGTCATGATAGATTATATGATACAATATATTGAAATAGTATTGCCAACGGCTTGATTTTTAAAACCCGTTCCGACGATCAGGCAGACCCGTCAGAACTATCATATATTGGGTTATTCAGGGAGGCAATAAACCTGACGTGCATTACGGCGGGTAACCGTCAGCACCTCAGCAGCGGAAATTCCCTTGATATCCGCAATCTTATCTGCCACATACCGGATCAGACCGGAATCGTTTCGTTTTCCGCGAAAAGGCACCGGAGCCAGATACGGACAATCCGTTTCCAGAACGATTCTGTCGAGGGGAACATTTTCCACCACTTCCACGGATTTTCTGGCGTTCTTAAAAGTAACCACCCCGCCGATTCCGATATACATTCCCAGTCTGACGACTTCCCTTGCCATTTCTGCACTGCCGGAAAAGCAATGAACAATCCCGCGAGGGCGGAATTGCTGCAATAAGGCGAGCACATCCCCATGAGCTTCCCTGTCATGGACCGTAACCGGCAGAGAGAGTTCATGAGCCAGCGCCAACTGACGGGCAAAGAGATCCTTCTGCCACTCTTTAGGGACATCGTAGTAATAATCCAGTCCGATCTCCCCGATTGCCACCGCCTTAGGATGCTGTGCCATTTCACGGATCAGAGGCAGTTGTTCCGAACTGTTCTGGTCCACACATTCCGGATGAATTCCCACTGCGGCATACATATCCGGATACTGTTCCGCCAACTGCAGGCTGAATCGTGAGGTATTCAGTGTCGTTCCCTGATTCACAATTCCACAAACATCTTC